>JAGNNA010000421.1 GCA_017990895.1 Reyranella sp. | reverse complement strand
GATGTCGGGACCGATCAGGTCCTCGACCGCGTCGAGTACCTCGGGGGCGTGCACGATCTCGTCGACCCAGGGGAACAACAGGTGCGGCTTGAAATTGTGGCCGCGCGTCAGCTTCTGGCCCTGTGCGCGTTCGAAGGCTTCGAGCCGGTCGCGCCAGGCCCGTGTCCGTTCCGTCGAAAAGGCGTCGACCGGACAGACATAGCCGTCGCGCGCATAGGCTTCGACCTGTTCTGGCGTGAGTTTCTTCGGCATGTCAGTGCGCCGTCCAGCCGCCGTCGACGAACAGCAGCGATCCCGTGGTGAAGGAGGAATCCGACGATGCGAGGAACAGCGCCGCCTTCGCGACCTCCTCCGGCTGGCCGATACGGCCCATCGGATGGCGCACCTTCCAGAAGGCACGGGCAGCTTCCGGGTCGGGCTGGCGCTTCAGCGAACGCGCCGGCATCGGCGTGTCGATGACGCCGGGCATCAATGCGTTGATGCGGATGCCCTGCGCCGCGTGATCGACGGCGACGGTCTTGGTGAACGACACGATCGCGCCCTTGGAGGCGATGTAGGCCACGTTGGTCCCGAGGCTCGACTGCGCGAGCTGGGAGCCCAGGGCGACGATGGCGCCGGACTTGGCCGCGATCATCGGCTGGATAGCATGATGGACCCACAGGAAGGTGCCCTTCACGTTGATCGCGAAGGTACGGTCCCAGGTCGCCTCGTCGATCTTGTCGACCGTGCCACCGAACGAGGCGCCCGCCGCCGTGACCAAGACATCGACGCGGCCCCATTTGTCGAGTACCCGCGCCACTCCCGCGCGCGCCTGCGCGTTGTTGCTGACGTCGGCGGGGATGGTGAGGGTTTCGCCGGCGATCTCGGCGGCGACCTTCGTGAGCCCCGCCTCGTCCAGGTCGACCAGCGCGACCTTGGCGCCTTCGGTTGCGAACAGCCGCGCGGTCGAGGCACCGATGCCAGACGCCGCGCCCGTGACGATGGCTACCTGATCCTTGAGCTTCATGCCGGGAAGCTTATCCCGCTCTTCCGCCCCTTGTCAGCGCGTCAGCGTGGCCGCTTGCGCAACGGACGTTTGCTCTGCGCGCGACGCGCCAGCATGTTGAGCCCCTCGACCAGCCCGGAGAAAGCCATCGCGGCGTAGATGTAGCCCTTCGGAACGTGCATGCCCATGCCGTCGGCGATCAGGGTCATGCCGATCATCAGCAGGAAGCCCAGCGCCAGCATGACGATGGTGGGATTGTCGCCGATGAACCTGGCCAGGCCATCCGCCGCAGCAAGCATCAGGCCAACCGCCACGACCACGGCGATCACCATGATCGGGATATGGTCGGTCATGCCGACGGCCGTGATGATGCTGTCGAGCGAGAATACGAGGTCGAGGATGAGGATCTGACCGATCACGCCGACAACCGTGACACTTGCGGCGCCGCCGACTGACACCTCCTTGTCCTCATGGTCCCCTGCGACATGGTCATGAATCTCGCTGGTCGCCTTGTAGATCAGGAAGAGGCCACCGCCGATCAGGATGAGGTCGCGCCAGGAAAATCCATGCCCGAATAGTGAAAAGAGCGGCGAGGTGAGCTGGACGATGAACGCGACGCTGCCCAGCAGGGCAAGCCGCAGGAACACCGCCAACCCGATGCCGATGCGACGGGCGCCGGACCGTTTCTCTTCCGGCAGCTTGTTGGTCAGGATCGAGATGAAGATCAGGTTGTCGATGCCCAGCACGACTTCCATGACGACGAGGGTCGCGAGCGCAGCCCAAGCTTGCGGGTCGCGCGCGAGAACGAGAAGCTCTTCCATCATGTTGCCAGCATAGGTCATTGCTGGGTCGCGCCGAGAGACCTTTATTTTGGCGGCTCGAGCCGGTAAGCCCGGAACCGATGCCCTCCCCCGCCGTTCCCACGCGGCCCGCCCCCCACAGCCTTCCTCCTGCCGCACCCACGATCGCCATCGTGCTGCTGTCGGTCGCCGCCTTCGCGTCGGCCGCCAACATGCGGGTGATCGACCCGTTGCTGGTGCAGCTCTCGGCCTCGTTCGGCGTCACGGTCGGCGCCGCATCGATCGCCGCCACCGCCTTCCTGTTCGCCAACGGGGTGTTCGTGCTGGTGCACGGCCCGTTCGGCGACCGCTACGGCAAGATGCCGGTCGTCGCCATCGCCTGCATCGGGGCCGCACTCTGCTGCATGCTGAGCGCCGTGTCGGCATCCCTGGGGATGCTCACCCTGGCGCGCTTCCTCACGGGCGTCACCGGCTCGGCAATCATTCCGCTCGCCATCGCCTGGGTCGGCGACAATGTGAGTTACGAGAAGCGGCAGGCGACCCTGGCCCGCTTCCTCACCGGCCAGACGCTCGGGCTGATGACCGGCTCGGCGCTGGGCGGCGCCCTTGGCGACTGGCTGGGCTGGCGCTCGGTCTTCTGGGTGCTGGCCGCGATCTACATCCTAGCTGGCGGCGCCCTGTTCGCGGTGATGCGCGCCCGGCCCGACATCGCCCGCCCGGGCGAGCGGGCGGCGGGCTCGATGATCGGGCAGATGGTCCGCGTCATCCGGCGGCCCTGGGCACTCACGGTGATCCTGGTCGTGGCGCTCGAGGGCGGGGTCTTCTGGGGTGCCTTCACCTTCGTCGGCGCCGACCTCCATCAGCGCTTCGATCTGGGCTTTGCAGCCATCGGCCTTGCCGTCGCGGCCTTCGGTGCCGGCGGCTTCCTCTACGTCATGGCGGCCCCGCACCTGGTGCGAATCCTGGGCGAGCGCGGTCTCTGCACCTGGGGCGGCGCGGGGCTGGGCATCGCCTTCGCGGCCATGGCGCTGGCCCCGACCGCCGAAGTCGAGTTCGCGGCCATCGTCCTGTCGGGCGTTTCCTTCTACATGTTCCACAACACGCTGCAGACCAACGGCACGCAGATGGCGCCGGAAGCCCGCGGTGCCGGCATGGCGCTGTTCGCGCTCTGCCTGTTCGTCGGCCAGGCGATCGGCGTGCCCATCGCGGCGCCCATCGTCGACCGCTGGGGCGCGCCACCCGTCTTCTGGGCGGCGGCCATCGTCCTGCCGCTGCTGGCCTTCTGGTTCTCCGCCGCGATCGGCCGGCGCGCTCAGTTGACCGGCGAAACGCGGGCCTGATACGGCGCCTCGAGCTCCTTGCACTCCTCGGGCGTCAGCGAGATCTCGGTCGACTTCGCCGCGGACGTGAGCTGGTCGAGGTCGGTCGCGCCAATGATGGGCGAGCCCATGTAGGGCTTGTGCAGCAGCCAGGCGAGCGCAGCCTGCGCCGGCGTGCAGCCTTTCTCCGCCGCGATCTTCTTCAGCCGCTCGACGATCTCCCAGTCGCAATCGCGGTAGGTCCCGTCCTTCACCACCGTGTCGTTCTTTGCGCGCTCGGTCGTGCCGCCACCCTCCTTGCTGCGGTTGCCCGCCAGGAAGCCGCGCGCCAGCGGCGAATAGGGAATGAGACCGACGCCCTGCTCGTTGCAGAGGCGGTTCATCTCGTGCTCCTCCTCGCGCTGGATCAGGTTGTAGAGGTTCTGCATGGCAATCGGTCGTGCGTAGCCCTTCCAGTCCGCCACCATGAGCATCTGCGCGAATTTGTAGGCCGGCATGGTCGAGCCGCCGATGTAGCGGACCTTGCCGGAACGCACGATCTGGTCGAGCGAGTACATTGTCTCCTCGATCGGCGTGTGCGGGTCGAGGCGATGGACCTGGTAGACGTCGATATAGTCGGTCTGCAGGCGCTTCAGCTGCGCGTCGACCGAGGCCATCAGGTGCTTGCGCCCGGTGCCGACGTCGTTCTGCTTCTCGCTCATGCGGATGCCGACCTTGGTCGACAGCACGAAGTCCTCGCGCTTGGCCATCTTCATGAGCGTGGCGCCCATGATCTCCTCCGAGCGGCCGAAATTGTAGGTGTCGGCGGTGTCGAAGAAGGTGATGCCGACATCGAGCGCCCGCTTGAAGTAGGCCGGTGCCTCCGACTCGTCGAACTTGCCCCAGCCACGACGGCCCTTGGCACCCCAGGAATTTCCGCCGAGGCAGATCCTGCTCACGATCAGGCCCGAGCGGCCGAGCGGTCCATACTTCATCGATACCCCCT
>JAGNNA010000092.1 GCA_017990895.1 Reyranella sp. | reverse complement strand
TGTTGAAGCGGGTGCCGCGCACCTTGGCGAGGTCCCAGGTCGGGCCGAGGTAGCGTGTGCGCATCTCGGCGTTGCTCTCGAAGCCGCCGCAGGCCAGCACGACCGCCTTGGCGCAGATCCTGACCTTGCGGCCCTTGTGGCGGGCGATGACGCCGCGCACCACGCCGTCCTCTTCGATGAGCGACACCGCCGCCGTCTCGTAGTGGATCGGGATGCCGGCCTTCACTGCGGCCTTGTGCTCGAGGTCGACCAGGCCCGGACCGCCGCCCCAGGCTTCGACCGCGAGGCCGCCCCAGAACTTGTACTTGCCGTTCACCTTGAAGGCCTGGCGGCCGTAGGAGGGCTGGAAGCGCACGCCCTTGGAGCGCATCCACTTCATGGTCTCGAAGCTGCGGCCGATCAGGATGTCGGTGAGCTCGGGGTCGCAGCGATAGTTGGTCACCCGGCCCATATCGTCGAGATATTCGTCGGCAGAGTAGCTGCCGAAATCGACGTCGCGCTTCTCGTCCTCGGTCAGGTCGTAGAGCTGCACCAGATCGTCGACACCGTGGAAGACGACGCGCATGGCGCCGGCCGTATAGGTGCTGTTGCCGCCACGCTCGGCCTCGGGAGCGGCCTCCAGCATGGCGACCGAGGCGCCCGTCTCACGGGCTGCGAGAGCCGCACAGGCCGCCGCGTTTCCGGCACCCACCACCAACACATCGACCTGAAAATCGTCCACGCCTCGCTCCTCGATTCCGGCACCAGATTTGCACTACAATAGGCGTAATGGGTGATCGTTTCGACCGTCTTGCGACCCGGCACGCCAATGTCGAGGTCCTGCTACGCCGTCCCGGCATCGGGCACAACAACGGCCCGACCTTCGACATGTCGTGGGGGGCCTGGGTGTGGCGCCGCGCCGCCGCCAAGGCGTGGAAGTCGCCCAGCCCCGAAGTCGCGAAAATGCGCGTCCGGCGGGCAGAACGCCTCGGGATCACCTACAAGGAACTGACCGCATCGCTGATGAACACCGGCGCTAATCTGGGGGCCGCGGTGCTGCCACTGTCGCTGGCTGCCCGGGTACGCCGTGGGCCCAACCGGGAGATCATCGTCGAAGCCCGCAATTCGGTGGCCGCGCTGGTCGCGAAGTTCGGCGGCCGGCTGTTTCTGCTGGGCGATATCGATGCCGTGCCGGCCTTTACCGGCGAGGAGCGCGCCCAGTTCCTGTCGATCGTCAATCGGGCCTTCGACGGCAAGGTCGAGGCGGTCGGCTGGGGGCATGACGGCAAGGCGATCCGCACGATGCTCAAGTCGAATGCCGTCCCGCACCAGGAGGCGTTCCTGGTCGGTGCCGGCGTCGGCCATCAGGTGCTGGGCGAGGCGGCCGGCCTGCCGTTCACCAAGGATATCGACACGTGGCTCGCTCCGGCGGGGTGAGGTATCTGATGGGGCATGACCCCATCGTTTGAACCGCCTCTCAAGGGCATCCGCGTCGTCGAACTCACCCACACCATCCTGGGGCCGTCCTGCGGCATGATCCTGGCCGACCTCGGGGCCGAGGTGATCAAGGTCGAGCCGGTCGACGGCGACCGCACGCGCAAGCTGCGCGGCTTCGGCGCCGGCTTCTTCGGCTACTTCAACCGCAACAAGAAGAGCCTGGCGCTCGACGCCGATTCTCCCGAGGGCCGCAAGGTGCTGGTGAAGCTGCTCGAGAAGGCCGACGTGCTGATCGAGAACTTCGCGCCGGGCTCGATGGCCAAGCGCAAGCTGGGGCCTGCGGATCTCGAGAAGATCAATCCGCGCCTGGTCTACTGCGCGCTGAAGGGCTTCCTGCCGGGACCTTATGAGAAGCGACCCGCGCTCGACGAGGTCGTGCAGATGATGGGCGGGCTCGCCTACATGACCGGACCCAGCGGCCGGCCGCTGCGCGCCGGCACGTCGGTGATCGATATCGTGGGCGGCATGTTCGGCGCCTTCGGGACCGTGCTGGCGCTGAAGCAGCGCGACCGGACGGGGAAGGGCGGGCTGGTCGAGAGCGCGCTGTTCGAATCGGTGGTTTTCCTGATGGGCCAGCATCTCGCGATCACGGCGATCAACGGCGCCGCGCCGCCGCCGATGCCGGAGCGGGTGAGCTCGTGGGCGATCTACGAGATCTTCAATACGTCGGACGATCTGCAGGTCTTCGTCGGCATCACCAGCGACGGCCAGTGGAAGCGCTTCTGCGAGTTCTTCAGGCAGCCGGAGTTGGCCGCCGATCCGAAGCTCGCCACCAACAACCTGCGCATCGAGGCCCGGCCTTGGCTGGTGCCGAAGGTCGCCGAGGTCTTCAAGGCCTATACCAAGGAGGCGCTCGAGCAGATGTGTCTCGACGCCGACATCTCCTTCGCGCCGGTCGCTCGGCCGCAGGACCTGTTCGACCATCCGCATCTTCTGGCCAACGGATCGCTGGCGCCAACGACCTTGCCGGGCGGCGTGCAGACCCAGTTGCCGCTGCTGCCTTTCCAGATGATGGGCTGGCGCCCGCCGCTCGTCTCCAACCCGCCGGAGATCGGCCAGCACAACGACGAGGTGCTGGCGGAGATCGGGTATGATCCTTCGGGCATCGCCGGACTGAAATCGGCCGGGCTGCTCGGGCCGAAATAGGCGGGGCGTGCGCACCTTCAGCCGGAGCGAGGTTGCCGGCCAGCTGCTCGAGCTGGGTGTCCAGCCGGGTGGCGTGCTGCTGGTCCATACGTCGTTCCGCGCCGTGCGGCCGATCGAGGAGGGGCCGCTCGGCCTGATCGATGCGCTGCGTTTGGCGCTTGGGCCCGACGGCACGCTCGTCATGCCGTCGTGGACCGGTGATGACGAAGCGCCGTTCGATCCCGCGTCGACGCCAGCGGCCGAGGATCTCGGCGCGACGGCCGATCTGTTCTGGCGCCAGTCTGGCGTCGTGCGCTCCGATCATTTGCAGGCCTTCGCAGCCATTGGTCCGCGCGCCGAGGCGATCGTGAAGACGCCGCTACCTCTGCCGCCCCATGTTCCGGATAGTCCGGTGGGGAGGGTGCATGATCTCGACGGGCAGGTGCTGCTACTGGGCGTCGGTCATGACGCCGACACGTCGCTCCATCTCGCCGAACTCATCGCCCAAGTGCCGTACGGCATTCCGCGGCACTGCATGGTGATGCAGGAAGGAAAGCGCGTGCGAATCGACTATCTGGAGAACGATCACTGCTGCCGGCGCTTCGCCCTGGCCGACGACTGGCTGCGGGCGAGGGGACTGCAGGCAGAGGGGCCGGTTGGCCACGGTTCAGCTCGCCTCGCCCGCGCCCGCGATATAGTCGGTCTTGCCGTGGAAGCAATGTGCCGGGAACCCACGATCTTCCTGCATGGGCCGGGTGAGGGCTGCGCCGACTGCGACGAGGCGCGCCTCGGGATCATGAGAGAAACTGTCCCGAATTTGGGATAATCCTCAGGGAACGTAACTAGAACTAGTGTCAAGAACATTAGTTCTATCAGAGGGTTATTTGTTCCGTTGCCGAATGGAACAAAATAGGTACATTGGCGCCACCAGACGTTCGAACCCGCAGCGGACTTATCCGCATTGCCGCTCCTGACAGGGGCATGGGAAGAAGGAGAGAGCCAATGTCGGCGATGCTCAAGGTGGTCGAAAAAGAAGGCATGGAAAACAAGAACAAGGCGCTGGATGCTGCTCTCGCCCAGATTGAGCGCGCCTTCGGCAAGGGCTCCATCATGAAGCTCGGCCAGCGCGAGGCGCTGGAGATCGAGGCGATCTCGACCGGCTCGCTGGGCCTCGATATCGCGCTGGGCATCGGCGGCCTGCCCAAGGGCCGCATCATCGAAATCTACGGACCGGAAAGCTCGGGCAAGACGACGCTCGCGCTGCACGTCATCGCCGAGGCGCAGAAGAAGGGCGGTTCCTGCGCCTTCGTCGACGCCGAGCATGCGCTCGATCCGGCCTACGCGAAGAAGCTGGGGGTCGACATCGGCAACCTGCTGATCTCTCAGCCCGATGCCGGCGAACAGGCGCTCGAGATCGCCGACACGCTGGTGCGCTCCGGTGCCATCGACGTGCTGGTGATCGACTCGGTCGCCGCCCTCGTGCCGCGCGCCGAACTCGAAGGCGAGATGGGCGATTCGCTGCCCGGCCTGCATGCCCGCCTGATGAGCCAGGCGTTGCGCAAGCTCACCGCTTCGATCTCCAAGTCGAATACGCTGGTGATCTTCATCAACCAGATTCGCATGAAGATCGGCGTCATGTTCGGCAGCCCCGAGACCACGACGGGCGGCAATGCGCTGAAGTTCTACGCCTCGGTCCGTCTCGACATCCGCCGCATCGGCGCGCTCAAGGACAAGGACGAGGTCGTCGGCAACGCCACGCGTGTCAAGGTCGTGAAGAACAAGGTGGCGCCGCCGTTCAAGGTCGTCGAGTTCGACATCATGTACGGCGAGGGCGTCTCCAAGGCCGGCGAGCTGATCGACCTCGGCGAGAAGGCCGGCGTCGTCGAGAAATCGGGCTCCTGGTACTCCTACGACGGTACCCGCATCGGCCAGGGCCGCGAGAACGCCAAGAATTACCTCAAGGAGCACCCCGAGGTCGCCAATGCGATCGAAAACAAGGTGCGCGCCAATGCCGGCATCCTCGCCAATGCCCTGATGGATGGCGGCAAGGAAGAGGACGACGACGAGGAATAGCGGACCCTGATCCCCTGTCTCCGGGTCCCTAAGGGCGGTGCCACACCCCACGCGTGGCACCGCCCATTTTCTTTTCAGCGCCTTGCGCTGAAAAGAAAATGGGCGGTGCGGGCGGCAGCGCATTCAAGCGGCTTGATTGCAAGCCGTGAGGCGCGAGAGCCCGCACGGTTCAGAATAGACACGAGCGGCGCAGCACTTCCCTCAGCTTTTCCGCGACATCCCCTTCAGAAACCGCTGGATCCACTCCGGTCCCGTCCGCCGCGCCCCGACTTTGGGACGGCTCTTAGCCCAATCCATTAGCAGGGCCAGCGGAAACCACTCCTCGCGCTCGTCCTGCAGCCCTCGGGCTGCCATCGAGATCTTCGGCACCGGCACCGGCGTCACGCCTTCCTGCTCGGGCCCGGCACAGAGTTTGGGCGGCGAGGTGACGAGATATTCGCGGCAGACCAGCGGCCGGTCGGGGTGGATGGAGCAGCTTTCCTCCTCGAGAAAGGGGCAGGGGATGCCCAGCGCGAAATAGCCGGTCGACAGCTCCCGGTCGGGCCGGCCCTTGCGCTCCTTCAGGTCGGCGGCTGCCAGGGCGGCCTCGGCGGCGGCGAACCGGCCCTCTAGCACGGCGCGCCGTTCTGCCGGCAGCGCGGCGACGGTCGACAGCAGCCGTTCACCCTCCGTGCGCGAGATCGGCACGAGCTGACGACAACAGGCCCCGCAGCCCTTGCGGCAGGAGATCGCCTTGCCCGCCTCGGCCGCGGCGACCACGGCGTTCACCAGCCCCTGCAGGGCGGGGACGACGTCGGCCGCGGGCACCGGCCCGCTCGGTACGGTGATCGGGTGGGCGATCCGGAGGTCGCCTACGGAGAGGCGAAGAGTGGCGGTAGAATGGGCCTCGGCGGCCATTTTCCCTGGGTTCCCTGTTCTGGACTTGGCGGGCGGGCGCACGCTACAAGGCCGGCATGCAAAGCGTCAGCGAAATCCGTCGTACCTTCCTGGAATACTTCCGCAAGAACGGCCACGAAGTCGTGGAGTCGAGCCCGTTGGTGCCTCGCAACGACCCGACGCTGATGTTCACGAACGCCGGTATGGTCCAGTTCAAGAACGTCTTCACGGGGCTGGAGACGCGCTCCTATTCGCGGGCGGCGACCTCGCAGAAGTGCGTGCGGGCCGGCGGCAAGCACAACGATCTCGAGAACGTGGGCTACACCGCCCGCCATCATACCTTCTTCGAGATGCTGGGCAACTTCTCGTTCGGCGACTACTTCAAGGAACATGCGATCGAGCTGGCCTGGAACCTCCTGACGAAGGACTACGGGCTGCCCAAGGACAAGCTCCTGGTCACGGTCTATCACACCGACGACGAGGCGGCCGGCCACTGGAAGAAGATCGCGGGCCTGTCCGACGACAAGATCATCCGCATCCCGACCTCCGACAATTTCTGGGCGATGGGCGACACCGGCCCCTGCGGCCCGTGCTCGGAGATCTTCTACGACCACGGCGACAAGATTCCGGGTGGCCCGCCGGGCAGTGCCGACCAGGACGGCGACCGGTTCATCGAGATCTGGAACCTGGTCTTCATGCAGTTCGAGCAGGTGACCAAGGAAGAGCGCATCGCGCTGCCCAAGCCGTCGATCGACACGGGCATGGGCCTGGAGCGTCTCGCGGCCGTCCTGCAGCACAAGCACAACAACTACGACATCGACCTGTTCCGCGCGCTGATCGAGGCGACGGCGCACGAGATCAATGTCGATCCCGACGGCAGGCAGAGCGCCTCGCTCAAGGTGATCGCCGACCATCTGCGCGCGACGTCGTTTCTGATCGCCGACGGCGTGCTGCCCTCCAACGAGGGCCGCGGCTACGTGCTGCGCCGGATCATGCGCCGTGCCATGCGCCATGCCCATATCCTCGGCGCGCAGGATCCCGTGATCTTCAAGCTGGTGCCGACGCTGGTGCGCGAGATGGGCGACGCCTATCCCGAACTGTCGCGCGCCCAGCCGCTGATCACCGAGACGCTGAAGCTCGAGGAGACGCGCTTCAAGAAGACCCTGGGCACCGGCCTGAAGCTGCTCGAGGACGAGACGCGCGAACTGGGCGCCGGCGGCACGCTGAAGGGCGAGATCGCGTTCAAGCTCTACGACACCTTCGGTTTCCCGCTCGACCTCACACAGGACGTGCTGCGCGCGCGCGACATCAAGGTCGACACCGACGGCTTCGAGAAGTCGATGGACGAGCAGCGCGCCAAGGCGCGGGCCGCTTGGGCGGGCTCCGGCGAGACCGCTGACCAGGCGATCTGGTTCGACGTGCGCCAGAAGGCCGGCGCCACCGAATTCCTGGGCTACGACACCGAGCGCGCCGAGGGGCAGATCAAGGCGATCCTGCTCGACGGCAAGGAAGTCCAATCGCTGAAGGCGGGACAGACCGGCTGGATCGTGACCAACCAGACGCCGTTCTATGCGGAGTCGGGCGGCCAGCAGGGCGATGCCGGCCGTCTGGTGAGCGGCGCCAACGAGGCGTCGGTCGCCGACGTCCAGAAGATGGTGGGCGATCTGCACGCCCATCACACAACGGTCGAGAAGGGCGAGCTCAAGGTCGGCGACGATCTGGTCATGACCATCGACCCGGTCCGCCGCGCCCAGTTGCGCGCGCATCACTCGGCGACCCATCTGCTGCACGAGGCGCTGCGCCGCCATCTCGGCAAGCACGTCACGCAGAAGGGCTCGCTGGTCGCGCCCGACCGGCTGCGCTTCGACATCAGCCACACCAAGGCGGTCTCGGCCGAGGAGCTGCGTCGCATCGAGGACGAGGTGAACGACCGCATCCGCCACAATTCGGCGGTCGAGACGCGTCTCATGACGCCGGACGAGGCGATCGCCGCCGGCGCCATGGCGCTGTTCGGCGAGAAATACGGCGACGAGGTCCGGGTCCTGTCGATGGGCGGTGATGCCGACGTGCCGGGCGGCGACAGGTATTCGGTCGAACTCTGCGGCGGCACGCATGCCAGGCGGACCGGCGATATCGGCCTGTTCAAGATCGTAGGCGAGGGCGCGGTCGCGGCCGGCGTCCGCCGCATCGAGGCACTGGCCGGCAATGCGGCCGAGGCTTTCGTCCGCCACCAGGCCGAACTCCTCGCCGAGGCCGCGGCGACGCTGAAAGTGCGACCCGAGGATCTGCCGGCGCGTCTGGCGGCCCTGGTCGAGGGTCAGAAGAAGATCGAGCGCGAACTGTCCGACGCGCGCAAGGCGCTGGCCCTGGCCGGTGGCGGTTCTGGCGGCGGGGCCGCTTCCGACGAGGTGCGCGAGGTCGGCGGGGTCAAGCTGATCGGCCGCGTGCTGAACGGCGTGCCGGGCAAGGACCTGAAGGGCATGGCCGACGAGTTCAAGAAGAAGCTCGGTTCGGGCGTGGTGGCGCTGATCGGTGTCGAGGATGGCAAGGCCTCTGCCGTGGTCGGCGTGACCGAGGATCTCGCGAGGACCCACAGTGCGGTCGAACTCGTGAAGGCGGGCGTGGCCGCGCTCGGAGGCAAGGGCGGCGGCGGCCGGCCGGACATGGCGCAGGGCGGCGGTCCCGACGGGACCAAGGCCTCCGATGCGCTGAAGGCCATCGAGGCGGCGCTGGCCGGAACCGCATGAAGCTCGCGATCGTCCTCGTGCTGGCGCTGGCGGCGGTGTCGGCTTGTGCGCCGAAGGACTTCTCCAAGGATGGCGCCGACGCCGAGCAGTTCTCCAAGGACGAATCGCTGTGCCGCAGCCAAGTCCGCGCGAGGGCGCAGCAGGAGCGCAACATCGACGACCAGCGACGGGCGACCTTCTCGGCCGAGCGCGAGCGCTACGGCCAGCAGGGGCTCTATTCCGACATGGCCAACCAAGGGTACAAGTACAACTACGAGCGCATGATGGCGAACTGCATGGAAGCGCGGGGCTGGACGCCCAAGCAGAACGGGCCCCTCCCCATGCCGAAGCTCACCTGGTGACATGGACGCGCTGACCGTTTTCCTTCTCTATCTGGCCAGCGGCGCGGCGACTTTCCCCCTCACGATCATGCTGGTGCGCGGCGTGGTGTCGGTGGCGGCGCCCGCGCGCGCCACGCCTGCCTTTCACCAGCGGCTGGACAATGCCACCGGCTGGTCGATCACCGTCTGGATCCTGGGTGTCTTCGTCTTCTATGCGACGGCTATCCTGATGGAGCGGCAGAAGCCGTGCGATGACCAGCGGACCAACCAGCTCACCTACGAGTGCAAGAAGTTCCTGGGCGCCATCAAGTAGGGCGGCGGCCTCTCGAAAGTGCCGTCCACAGGCCACGTCCCGTGAACTCCACGAGGGCGCCGAACAGGACCAGGATGAAGGCGTTCACCGGGACGGCGTACATGTGGCTGGGCAGTGCCAGTAGAGCCTGGGCGAGGAACAGGCCGAGAAAGGCTAGAGACACGGCTTCGATCGGCAGGCCCTGCGGAAAGCCCACCCGTCGCCACAGGCCCAGCCAGGTTGCCACCAGCAGGTGCACGAGACCGATCGCGAGGACGAGCCCGAAGGGCGGGCCGGGATACAGCGTCGGCACGACGAGCAGCTGCAGCGCCTTCTCCCAGTAGATGCGCGCCACCTCGACCGGGTCCTCGGCGATGCGCGAGAGGTAGAGCTTCCACATCAGGCGGAAATATTCGGGCGAGCAGAAGACGAGCCCGGCCTTGTTGGCGAGGTCCTCGCCATAATCGTCGTCGTAGCGGATGCCCCACTTGTTTTCGACGAAGCCGAGGCCGAGATAGAGCGTGTGCGATAGGCCGTGCGTCTGAAGCCGTTCGACGGGCGCCATGGGGAAGGCGGCATCGCGTGCCATCGTCGCCCACTTTGGGGCGAGCAGGGCGACCATGGCCAGCAGGATGACGAGCGCCGGCCGCATGAGGGCGCGGACCTGACGCGGCCGTTGCAGCCACGTCGTCGTGGCCACCGCGCCCAGCGTCAGCGCGAACCCCATCAGGCCGATCGACTCGCGGACCAGCGTCACGACGGCGAGCGCCACGATCCCGCCACCGATCCAGGCCCAGCCCCGGCGCGTCGCGATCGCCAGCGGCAGCAGGCCGGCCAGGCTCACCATGCCGATGAAGGCCCAGTGCGGCGAGGTCCCCATCCAGCCCAGGAACTCCGCCGGTCCCAGCGCGAGCAGCACGATCGAGGTGATCCAGGCCCCCAGCGAGAACAGCAGCCCCGCCAGGGCCACGAGCCCGATCGTGTTGAGGAGCGTGCTGAGACGCGCCACGTCGACCAGGGTGGCCCGTTTCCCGTTGAGTCCCGCCCAGGCGTTGAGCAGCAGGGCGTGGCCCGGATCGTCGGCGATGGCGCGCTCGGAGATCGGGATCAGCTTGCCATTTTCGCACACCGCCAGCCACACGCCGCGCGTCACCGTGCACTCGGTACTGTCGAGCCAGACGTTGGTGGCGCGCCAGTCGGACGGCATGATGTCGGGCATGTACCCGTAGCGCTGGACGTCCTCGAAGGTCCGAGCGAACGGTCCCCACACCAGCCCCGCCACGCAGACGGCGAAGGCCAGCCATTTCAACGCCGATGTCATCCGGTCTTCCCGACTCCTCCACGGACCCAGGTGCGGTCCGCCGCGGAACATCCCCGACCGGAACGTGAATGCCAAGCGATTGCGCGCTAGGATGGGGTCATGTCGATCAAACGCCTGTTGGCGGTCTTGTCGATCCTGGCCCTGTCACCCGGCTGCGAAACGCGGGCGGAACGCGAGGCGGCGTTCGACGGCCAGCTTCGCGCAATGGCGGGTGCGCCGGAGGCCGGGCTGCTGAGCAGCATGGGCCGCATTCCCGACAACACCTACCAGCTCGAGGACGGAACCAAGATCCTCCAGTGGCGGTGGGATACTTCGTACATCGATCCCGGCATGCCGCCGATCTACCAGCGGTTCGGCGGCTGGGGATGGGGCTGGGGCGGCGGCATGTGGGTCCCGATGGGCGGCTTCCCGCCGACCCTGGTGCGCCAGAGCTGCATCGTCGAATGGACGATGATGTCGGGCCGGGCGCAGGGGTATCGTTGGCAGGGCGCCGGCTGCCAGAAGGTGACGCCATGAAAAAGGCCGGCCGGCCCTTCCGCGAAGGTCCGGCCGGCCCGTTCCATGCGAGCGACTACCAGTAGGTCGGGACGCCGTAATACTTGTCGACCTGGCGGCCGTAATCCGGCGTCCAGCTGAAGTTCTCCGCATCGTCGTAGGTCGGAGCGCCTTCGAGAATCTTCTTGTCGAGCGCCACGACGTAGCCGCCCATGCGCTCGTCGTACTTAAGCGTCGACCAGGGTAGCGGGTGATGCTTCTCGCCGATGCCGAGGAAGCCGCCGAACGACATGACGGCGTAGATGGCGCGGCCGCTCACCTTGTCGATCATGATGTCCTCGACGGTGCCGAGGTGGTCGCCCTGGAGATTGTAGACGTCGGTGCCGGTGACGCGCTCGGCCGCGATCAGGTTCCTCGGCGTCAGGGTAAGGTCGGTCATCGCTCTCTCCTTTTCGATGGTTGGGGTGCCTGAGGAACGCAGGCTCGCCCGGCCAGTTGCGGGAGGTCGCGAAGACTTCACATCAAGAGCACGCCTCGTCAGGGTACCTTGCGCAACTACTCGCCGAGGGCGGCGACCATGGCCTCGTAGGAAGAGAGATCCCGGGTCCCGCCGGCGCGCGGCAGGGCGCTGTAGCGCTGGCGTCCGAAGTCCGTCAGCCGCGCAACGCCGGCGTCGATCTCGACCAGCTCCAGGGATTTCAGGCGCATGAGGTCCCGCGGCGCCAGGTCCTTCATCGGGGAAATGCCCAGAGCGACACGGCGCAGGGTCACTTCCTCGTTGGGACTGAGTGGTGCATCCAGGCTGCGTGACATCGTCTTCCCCTCACATAACTAGAGGCCCATTCCGGTCTGCAGGGCAAGAGCAACAGGCCGCATCCGTGCTGCGGTTTCTCCTCTGGAGGTTAACTAGCGGACGGAAGCGGCGATGGCATGACGCCGCCTGTGACATTGCTGCGACCGGCGGGGACTAATTCACAGTCCCCGCGTCCGGCCTCACTCGGCGGCGCGGACGCCCTGCGTGGCCGCCTGCGTCGAGGGCGCGATGCCCTTCATGGTGCCGCCGTAACGATCGGTGAAGGCGGTGGTGTCGATCTCCGCCAGGTCGATGTCGCGGTTGAGGACGCGCTCCTTCCACTTCAGCAACTCGGGGTGAGCGCCCTGGAACTCGGGCATCACTTCCTTCGCGAACAGCTCGAGCGATTCGCAGATGTCCTCGTGACGGTTCTTGCCGGCCTGGTTCAGCAGCACGACCTGATCGATGTTCGATTCTTGGAACTTCTTCAGCTTGCGCCGGATCGTGTCGGGCGAGCCGATCAGGCCGCCGCGCAGCGAGGCCGCGTGCTGCTCCGGGTTGGCCTTCTTCCATTTCTCGTATTCTTCCCACATGTTGACCGTGCCGGCGGCCGGCCGCCGCCGGTCGGCCGACTGGCCGTAGAAGCGCAGTGCGAACTGGAAGAACGTGTCGCCGTCGGCGCGGGCGCGTGCCTCCTCGTCAGTCTTCGCGCACATGAAGAAGCTGACCAGCGCGATGTTCGGGTTGGTCCTGTAGTCGGCGAGCTTCTTCTGCCGCTTCACGAAGGCGTTGTAGTAGGCGTGCACCCAGGCATGCGCGGCATCGGCCGAGACGAACTGGAAGCCGAGCGCCCCCATGCCCCATTCGCCGGCCTTGGTCAGCGTCTGCAGTTGCGAGCAGGCGACCCAGAGCGGCGGGTGCGGCTTCTGCAGCGGCTTCGGCACGACCATGCGCAGCGGGATGTTCCAGACCTTGCCCGCATGCTCGCTCGGCCCGTCCTTGAACATCGGCATGATGGCGCGGACCGCTTCCTCGAAGATCTCGCGCTTGTTCTCCATGGTGACGCCGAACGGCTCGAGCTCGGTGATCGACGCGCTCTCGCCCATGCCGAACTCGCAGCGCCCGTTCGACAGCAGATCGAGCGTCGCCACGCGCTCCGCGACTCGCGTCGGATGGTTGGTCGTCACCTGGAAGATGCCGTGGCCGAGGCGAATGTTCTTCGTCCGCTGGCTCGCCGCCGCGAGGAACGACTCAGGGGAGGGCGAGTGGGAATACTCTTCGAGGAAGTGATGCTCGACTTGCCACGCATGGTCGTAGCCCAGCCGGTCCGCCAGCTCGACCTGGTCGAGCGCATTCTGATAGAGCCGATGCTCATCGCCGGGCGCCCACGGACGGGGCAGCTGCAGCTCGTAGAAGATGCCGAATTTCATGGTGTTGCCTCCTTTTGAGGGAGAGCATGACCGAGATTTTCGCGGACGCAAGAGCGTCAGGAACAGCGTTCGCGAGTATTACCTACGGCGAACTGAGCACCGTAGATCCAAGCAGTGCGCTTCTGTCATGTGATCGATTGCTTTGAGCCAGGAGGGTGATTTTGCCGTGAAACTCAAGAACCCAGCATGAGCAATCTGGCTCGTCTTTCAATCGAAAGAATCCGTACCGGAATTGTCCATCTGCGACTTCTCGCTTCGTGAAGGCACCGCCGAGGTTCTCTGGTATCTCTGTTACAGAGCCTATGCGACCCACAGATATTGGCGTTGTTGGCGAGAGACGGTCTCCGTATTCATGCCAGAACAAACCTCGCACGATGCGAATTCCAACCGCCGACAAGGCGTTTGTTGGGAGCAGTACTCCGCCTCCGTCGGAAGTCCTTCTTAGGGTTTGGCTAAGCGGGGTCCGTAGTTTTGGTGCCCGGACGGCGCCCGCAGCTGATGATTTCATCCAAGCTTCTCTAGCCGTGTGACCCGATACAGACACCGGTAGGGACACGGCCACCCTAAATTCATGATCCAATTCCGATGCCTCGTTAGTGCAATCTGCACAGCACGGCACCGTTATCAGATCATCAGGCTCACCATAGAATGTGCCAGCAGGCGGTACGTGATCGGGATGACCACCTGGTTGTCCGCAATAAATGCAGGACTGGTGTTTCAGTCGTCGGTGCCAACTTCTTTGTCGGCGTTTTGCGTCAACAGGAAAGAAAGGCACGCAAACTCCCTCCTTGGCCTCTTAGTGCGCGGCATTTTCCTGCTCGGTTGTGCCATCAGCAAAGTTGAGCAGGTCTGCCTAACCACGAGAAACGCCGAGGGAGGTCAATCGGACCGGCTGCTCACTCCGCCGCCGCCTTCATGGCCCCTAGGTTGCGCCACTGGTGGAGCAGGTCGACTTCCTTCTTCTTGGCCTTCGCGAGGTGCGCATCCTTCACGTGGCCGTAGCCGCGGATGTCGTCGGGGATGCTCGCGAGCTTGATCGCCAGTGCGTGGTTCTGGGCTGACAGGCTTGCCAGCAGTTCGGCGATCAGCGCCTCGTAGTCGGCGATCAGGCGGCGCTCGGTCTTGCGCTCCTCGGTGTAGCCGAACACGTCGAACCTGGTGCCACGCAGGCCCTTGAGCTTGGCCAGCATGTGGAAGGCTGGGACCATCCAGGCGCCGAACTCCTGCTTGATGAGCTGGCCGGTCTGCGGGTCGCGGCTGGAGAAGAGCGGCGGGGCGAGGTGGAACTTGAGCTTGTAGTCGCCCTCGAACTGCCTGTTGAGGCCGGCCTGGAAGGCGGCCTCGCTGTAGAGGCGCGCGACCTCGTACTCGTCCTTGTAGGCCAGCAGCTTGGCGTAATAGAGCGCGACGGCTTCCGCGAGGCCGGTCTGGCCGATCTTCTGTTCGGCGGCGCGCACCTTGTCGACCAGCGCCTTGTAGCGCTGGGCAAGGGCTGCGTTCTGGTAGCCGGTCAGGTGCTTCGTGCGCGAGGCCACGATCTCGTCGAGCGTCTTCGGCTGGCTGCGCGTGAAGGCGACGACATTGGCCTTGGTCGCCTTGGGCGCGACCAGCTTCTCGACCGCGGCGCGGTCGTTTGCGGCGCGGCGGCCCCAGCGGAAGGCGGCCAGGTTCATCGGCACGGCGGCGCCGTTCAGCTCGATGGCGCGCTCGATCGACTCGTGGGAAAGCGGGATGAAGCCCTTCTGGTAGGCGTAGCCCAGCACGAACATGTTGGTGGCGATCGAATCGCCCATCAGCGACGTGGCGATGCCGGTGGCGTCGAGGAACTCGACCGCGTCGGCGCCGGCGGCCGCCTCGACCGAGAGCTTCAGCGTGTTGGTCGGGAAGGCGAGGTCGGGATGGCGGGTGAACTCGCCGGTGATGGTCTCGTGCGTGTTGACCACGGCGCGCGAGACGCCGGGCTCTAGGGCGGCCAGCGCGTTGGGGCTGGCGCTGACCACCAGGTCGCAGCCCAGCAGCACGTTGGCGCCGCCGGCGGCCAGGCGCACGGCGTGCAGCGCCTCGGGGCTGGCGCCGATCCGGACATGGCTGATCACCGCGCCGCCCTTCTGCGCCATGCCGAGCTGGTCGAGCACGGTCGCGCCCTTGCCCTCGATATGGGCCGCCATGCCCATGATGGCGCCGATGGTGACGACGCCGGTGCCGCCGATGCCGGTGATGAGGACGCCATAGGGGTGCGCCTCGACCGACGGTAGGGCCGGCGCGGCGGGCATCTCGGGCTCGGCCGGCTTCGCCGCTGCGTCGGCCTTCTTCGCCGTCACCGCCTTGCCCTTCCTGAGCGATCCGCCCTCGAGCGAGACGCAGGAGGGACAGAAGCCGTGCTGGCAGGAGATGTCCTTGTTG
>JAGNNA010000420.1 GCA_017990895.1 Reyranella sp. | reverse complement strand
GTGAGGAAGCTACCCAATGTCCAAGGTCCCCGCCAATCTGAAGGTCTGTATTTTCGATGTCTTCGGCACCGTCGTCGACTGGCGCGGCAGCCTGATCCAGGACCTGCCCGCGCTCGGCAAGAAATACGGTATCGATACCGACTGGACGAGCTTCGCCGACGACTGGCGGGGCCTCTACCAGCCGCAGATGGGCCGGGTGCGCAAGGGCGAGCTGCCGTGGACGCGCATCGACGACCTGCACAAGGAAGCCTTCGAGATGCTGCTGAAGAAGCGCGGCCTCAAGCATCCCGGCGAGGAAGGCGCGTGGGAGTTCACGCATCTCTGGCACAAGCTGCGCCCCTGGCCCGATTCGGTCGAGGGCATCGGCATGATGAAGAAGAAGTTCGTCGTGGCCACACTCAGCAACGGCAACGTCGCGCTGCTGATCAACATGGCCAAGAACGGCGGCATCCCCTGGGATCACTGCTTCTCGGGCGAGACCTTCCATCACTACAAGCCCGATCCCGAGGCCTATCTCGGCGTCGTCGACAGCATGTACGTGAAGCCCGAGCAGGTGATGCTGGTCGCCGCCCACAACGGCGACCTGGCGGCCGCGCAGAAGTGCGGCCTGTCGACCGGCTTCGTGCTGCGCCCCACCGAACACGGCCCGAACCAGAAGCGCGACCTCGAGGCAGAGGGCGACTGGAACGCAGTGGGCAACTCGATGATCGATCTCGCGAAGAAGCTCGGCTGCTGATCACTGTCGTCCTGAGCCGAAGGCGAAGGACCTAAGGCCCGCAACAGAGGTGCTGTTGCGGGCGCGAGATCCTTCGCTTCGTTCAGGATGACAAAAAGCTAGACCCCGATCGTCGTCAGGTCCTGGAACCAGTGCTGCGCCTGGATGTAGGACTTGATCTTCGGCGACAGCGCGTGCGGGTTGGTGTCGTGGACGACCCAGATCAGCACGGCGTCGTCGACCACCTTCTCGTGGACCCTGGCCATGATGGCGTCCTGCCTGGCCGGATCGAACTCCGCGAGCGCCTGGTCGATCAGTCTGTCGACCTCAGGGCTGGCATAGTTGCTCCAGTTCACGCCGACGGGCGCGGCCTGGTTGGAGGCGAAGAAGCGCGTGAAGGCGTAGAGCGGGTCCGACGTCACGTAGGCGATGTTGTTGGCGGTGACGTCCTTGTTCATCTCGGCCTTGGCGCCGGCGCGCCACGCCGTGTAGAGCGCCTCGAGCTCGACGACCTTGAAGTCGAGGTCGATGTAGACGTCCTTGAACATCTGCTGGATGGCCTCGTTCATCGGCAGCGACAGCACCTGGCCGCTGCCGCCCGAGGCGACCACGAATTTGGTCTTGAGCGGCTGGGTCTTGCTGAAGCCCGCCTCGCTCATGAGCTTGCGCGCCTCGTCGGGCGCGAACTTGATCTCGAAGCCGGGCTTGCCGAACCACGGACTCGATTTGTCGACCTGGCCAAAAGCAGGCTGCGCGAGGCCGCCCAGCAGCTGGACGATGGCATTGCGATCGATCGCCAGGTTGGCGGCCTTGCGCAGGCGGATGTCGGTCCACGGCGAGCCGGTCAGCATCGACGGGTGATAGTTCCAGACGTGCGGCGTCACGTTCTGCACGATCTTCATGCCGGACTTGGTCAGGCGATCCACCGTGTCGGGCGTCGGCGTCTCGATCAGGTCGACCTGGCCTGACAAAAGCGCCGCCGTGCGCGTCGCGCCTTCGGGCGCGACCACCAGGATCATGCGGTCGGCCTTGGGAATGCGCTTGGGGTTCCAGTAGGCCTCGTTCCTGACCAGCTCGGCGCGCTCGCGCGGCACCAGGCGGGCCAGCTTGAAGGGGCCGGTGCCCGAGGGCTCGGACGCAAACTTGTTCCAGTCCTTGCCCAGCTTCTCGAACTGCGCCGGGCTCGACACCAGGAACCACAGCATCTGGTAGGGGAAGAGCGCGTCGACGACCTTGGTCTTCACCTCGACGGTCATGTCGTCGATCTTCCTGTAGCTTGCGACCGACGGCAGGCGCGGCCGCACCTGCGAGGCCTGGCGCTGATCGAACTGCGGGGACTTGGTGTCGAACACCTTGTCGAAGTTCCAGATCACGGCATCGGCGTTGAAGGCCGAGCCGTCATGGAACTTCACGCCGTCGCGCAGCTTGAAGGTCCACAGGGTCTTGTCGGCGTCGCTCACCTTCCACTCGGTGGCGAGGCCCGGGATCAGCTTGCCGGGCTTGTCGGAGATGTCCATCTCCCAGGCGACCAGCGGATCGTAGAGCGTGTAGCCGGTGAACTTGTAGGCGCCGGCGCCACGGTCGGGCTGGCCGATGGTGAGCGGCACGTCGGCCATCGAGATGCCGAACCGCACGACCTTCTCTTGCGCCAACGCGGGGATCGGCAGCGCCGCCAGGGCGCCGGCGGCAATGAAGGAACGGCGGGACACGCTCATGGCGGGGACTCCTGTCAGAGTTTCGGTCGATGCGAACGCCACGGCGTGGCGCGTTCATAGGCGGCGCCGGCGGCCAGGACGCTGGCATCGTCGAACGCGCGCCCGGCGAGCTGGAAGGCAAGCGGCAGGCCGGCGGCATCGAAGCCGCAGCACACCGCGGCGGCGGGCTGGCCGGTGACGTTGAAGGGCATGCTGAGCGAGGGCTTGCCCAGGAAGTGGAAGATCGGCGCCGGCTCCTCGAAGACTTCCGGTGGACCCCACTGGTTGGCGGTCATGACCAAGTCGTAGCCGCGCATCGCCTCGCGCGTGTCCTGCTGCAGCTTGCGGCGGAAGCGCAGCGCCGACATGTACTGCTCGGCCGACAGGAAGGCGCCGAGCTGGAAGCGCCGCCGCGTCGTGTAGCCGAACTTCTCCGGCTGCTCGATCACGTCGCGGCGATGGATGGCGTGCGCCTCGGCCGTGATGATGACCCGACCGCAGATGTGATAGTCGCGGATGTCGGGGAAGATCACTTCCTCGACCGTGGCGCCGAGGTCGCGCATCACGCGCACGGCCTCTTCCATCCCATCGGCCATGTCTTCCGACAGCTTGCCGGCGGGGCCTTCGTACCAGCTGCGCGCCAGCGCGATGCGCATGCCCTTGATCGGACGCTGCGCCGCCGCGCCGTAGTCTACCTTGGGCGCGCGAGCCGAGGCCTGGTCGTTGGGATCGTGGCCGGCCAGCACGTCGAGCATCAGGGCGCAATCCTCGGTCGTCCAGGCCATGGGCCCGGCGGTGTCGAGGCTGAAGGAGAGCGGGAAGACGCCGCAGCGGCTCACCAGGCCAAAGGTCGGCTTGATGCCGGCCGTGGCGCAGTAGCCCGCCGGGTTGCGGATCGAGCCGCCGGTGTCGGAGCCCATGGCGCCCATGCAGAGGGCGGCCGCAATCGCGGCGCCCGAGCCGCTGGAAGAGCCGCCGGGCTGGAAGGCAGTGTTCCACGGGTTGCGCACGGGCGGGAACGGCTGGTCCGGCGTCATCGCACCGTTGGCGAACTCGTGCGTGCCGAGCTTGCCCAGGATCACCGCACCGCCCGCCTTGAGGCGGCGTACCGTCTCGGCATCGATTGCGGGGACGTAGTCGATCTTGAGATGCGAATGGCCGGTCGTCTTGATGCCGGCCGTCTCGTAGATGTCCTTCAGGCCGATCGGGATGCCGTGCATCGGCCCGCGGCGCAGGCCGCCCTTCATCTCCATGTCGGCCTGTCGCGCGGCGTTCAGCGCGACATCGGCTGTGACGAGGACATAGCTCGAGAGGTTGCGATCGACGGTGGCAATGCGCGCCAGGAATGCTTCCGTGAGCGCCGTCGAGGTGAGCTCGCCGCGCGCCATCAGGCGGCCGGCCTCGGCGATGCCCAATGTGGTGAGATCGCTCGTCGTGAGATCGGTCATGGGAAGGGACTTATTCGTCGGCGCGGAAGACTTGCGGCGGCTCGGCGGCCCAGGTCCAGCGCTGGGGCATGCGCTCCATCAGGCCGATCAGGCCGACATAGCCCTTGTGCAGGTGACCTATAGGCGGATTCAAACGGTCGTCGCAACACCTGAACGAAGGAAGTTGCGATGGGTATTCATAAGCGACGATCACACCGGTCTGGACGACCGCCTCTGCCATCACCGGGACGGCCGCCACTAGCGGGGCGA
>JAGNNA010000091.1 GCA_017990895.1 Reyranella sp. | reverse complement strand
TTTGCGCGCGCGGCCTGGGGGAAGGCAGTCGCGTCGTGCTCCTGCACGAATGGGACTCGCTCTTCGCCCGCAGCCTGGTCGAGAAGATCCGCCGGGGCTGGCAGTGCCCCAACGGTGGCAAGGTGACTATGGATATTCACGCCTATTTCGGCGGCCTCGACGGCGCGACCCTGGAGGGCGCATCGAAACAGCAGCGACTGGTCCCCCGCGCCAAACCCAGCGACAAGGACTCCAGCAAAGAGCCGGAAATAGAATGGCCGGAGAACAGAGACCAGCGCGACTACATCCGGCGACTGGTCAGGAGCCTGCAGGCCGGCGAGGACCAGGATACGAAGCTTCCGGTCAAGGCGATCGGCGTGATCGGCCAGGACGTCCACGACAAACTCCTGCTGATCCAGGCGCTGCGACCGGTCTTCACCGAGCAAACGATCTTCACGACCGACATGGATGCCCGCCTGTTTCATCCCGATGTGGCACGATACATGCGGAACGTCATTGTCTCCTCGGCCCTTCCCCTCTCGCCCTCAGACCTCAGCGTCTCCGTTGCCTCATCACGGAAGTTCGCGCCCTTCCGCGACAGCTATCAGACCGCCACCTTCCTGGCAGCCCATTATGCAGCCACGGATGCGCCAACGTCCCCGGAACTCGAGAACGGGCGAGCCGCATTCCGCGCAGGACTGGCGACGCAACTCAAGACGACCTACCTCCACGAGGTCGGCCGCCAGGGCGTAATCGGTCTTGCGACGCCGGGCAGGACGCCCCCTGCCGTTTGGCACCAACAGCTCCAGGTCCGATTGAACTTCGCGCTGCTGCTCTCGGCCCTGCTCGCGCTCTTCGGCCTGGTGGCGCTTGTCTCCATGCCCAGTCCGGCACTGGAACAGGTCGTCCGGCGCAATGAACCCTGCGGTCTGTCGACACTCTTCATCGCCGGGATGGTCATTGCCTGCTGGGGCTTCGCCGTCGGCATCGTGGCGGAGTTCGCCAAACCCGGCCAGATGGGAGTTTGGGGTGTACTGGCACTCTCCGCGATTGCCATGGCGGGCTTCTTGATCGCTTTCTGGCGCCGCCCGGCCGCCCAGGAGACAGCGTTGCAGCTGTCGGAGCCCTACCGGCTGCGACTGTCTCTGGTGCTGCTGCTTCCGGCGGGCATCGCAGGCCTGCTTGCCTTCGTGTCGCGCGGGGATGTCGCCGGCACCTTCGAGCCCTTCACCATCTTCGCCGGTGTGAGCAGCTGGCCGTCTGAGTTGCTGCGCGCCTTTGCGGTGCTGCTCTTCGGCTGGTTTCTCGATCGCACGTGGAGAGGCACGTCGATGGCGACCGCGAAGGTCGGCGACCGCTACTTCCCCGAGAAGAGTTTCCGAGCGGAGAATTCTGCGCCGCTGTGGCGCCGCCTGCTGCGCAACGCAAATATCTGGATCGGATCGAAGGCGCTGACGGCGGGAGACAATGTCATGAACCCGCCTAACGATTCGCAGCCCGACGGCGCCATCGACGGCGGTCGGGTATGGTCGAACTACCTCATGTTGTTGGCCGACGGTCCCCGCCTCCTTCGCTTGGGGCTGTGGCTTGCCGTCACCTATGTCACCGTCTCCACCGTCATGCATCTGGCCGGTGGAGAAGCGCCCGAGATTCCCGCCCGGGGCGAAAGCGACCGATCATTGTTCCGGTTGACGGTCTGGCTGTCCGTCGCGGCGACCATCATCCTCATGATCCTGGTCAGCGATGCCACGATCCTGACCTGGCGCTTCGTCCAGGCCCTCCGTGACTTGCGCACGGTCTATCCAGACGTAACCGTGCGGCGTTTCGCAGCCGCGCTCGGGCCCAGCCTGGCGGAACGGGCCTCCCGCGCCATTCGCGCCCGGCCCCGTGAACGCAACGACGCGAGCTCGCCGGCCCGCAACTCCATCCTCGATCCCTGGATCGACGCCAATCTCCTGGCCGACCATACCGAAGGAATTTCGAAGCTCATCTTCTTCCCTCTGATCCTGCTAGGGCTACTGTTCGTCGCTCGACTCCAGATTTTCGACAACTGGTCGCCCAACAATGTCGTCTTCATCGTTCTCATGGGCTTTCTCCTCTGGATGATCGGCGTGGCGACTGTCCTGAACATAGGTGCGGAGATCGCCCGGCGACGCGCGCTGGAGTTCATGCAGATGGACCTGTTGTGGCTGAAGGGCTGCTCGAGCGCCGAGGACCAAGCCTTGGCGGAGCAGTTCCCGTCGCTCATCGCGCAGGTGAAAGAGCTGCGTCGCGGTGCCTTCGCCCCCTTCTTCGAACAGCCCCTAGTTCGCGCCGTATTGGTGCCCCTCGGAAGCATTGGAGGACTGCAGCTCATCGAGCTGCTGTCGCTCGTCCGCGCATGATCCGCGCCGGGGTCGGCGAACGCCCTCAATTCTCCGAGGCGGAAAAAACCAGCTTCTGAATGCAGGAGCCGGCCTCAGGCGCCAGCGTGACGGTGCCGTTCAGCTGGCCCTTCGCGCATGCCAGTACGAAGCGGCCGGCCAGCGCGTGGATCGGCTCGATGCGTTCGAGATGCCCCTCGCCCAGTCGCTGTTTCAGCGACACGAGTTCAGCGTTGCGCAGCGGCGCCGGCATGTCGAGGAGGAAGTTCACCGCAAACGGCCGGTCGCCGCCCTCGATTCGCCCCGAGGCGTAGGCCGCGACGATCGCCTCGATCGCGCGCGCGAGCGCCGGCGACGGCAGCGGAAGGGGAAGCGGCGGCGAGGCGGCGTGCAGCCTCTCCGCAACGTCGAGCGTCAGGCGCGACATCGGGGCATAGGTGCAATTGCCGAAGGCAAAGACACCCCAGCCGCGCTCGGGCAGCATCAGCACATGCGAGCCATAGCCTGGAAGGCCGCCGGCGTGATGAATCCGCATGCCGAGCTGCGCGTCGGTCGAATGGGTGAGGCCGTATCCATAGGCACTGGGCTGCCCCGCGCGGGTGCCGGGCGCCGTCTCGGGCGCGAAGGGCGGCGCATGCCACAGCACCATCTCGCGTACGCTCGAGCGGCGCACCGGACCCGATTCCGGGTCGTCGCGCGCCGGCCAGGCATTCAGCAGGAGGGAGACGTAGCGTGCATAGTCCGACACGGTGGTCGCGAGGCCGCCCATGGCCCCGACCTCGCCGTCCGGCTCGATGCGCTCGCGCGACCAGGTCTCGCCGTCTAGCCGATAGCCGAAGGCATAGTCGCCGCGCGCCGCGGCGGACAGCGCATCGAACGTCGTGTGCATCATGCAGAGCGGCTCCAGGAAGGTGCGCCGCATATAGGCCTGATAGGGCTCCCCGCTCACATTGGTCAGCACGCGCCCCAAGAGCGCATAGCCCAGGTTGCTGTATTCGAACGCCAGTCCCGGCGGGCGAGCGAACAGATGGCCGGTCGCGATCACCGTGTCGAGTTCGGCCGGCGTCATGCCCAGGACCCGGTCGCCCCACGGATCGTCGGTGACGAACCCGGCGGTATGCGTGAGCAGGTGCCGCACGGTGACCGGCGCGCTGTCGAGCGTGGCCGGCTCAACCGCCGCGAACTGCGGCACGTAGTGTGCCAGCGGCGCGTCGAGCTGCAGCCATCCCCGGTCGCGCAGCGACAGGATCGCCAGCGCCGTCATGTTCTTGGTCATCGAGGCGATGCGGAAGGCGGTCCCGACTTCAACGCGCCGGCCGGCTTCCCGGTCGGCCAGGCCGATGGTCGCCGCATGGACGAGGCGGCCGATCTGGACGATGCCCAGGGCAAGGCCCGGAATGTGTTCCTGTTCGGCGAAAGCGGCACAGGCCGCGTCGATCTCGGCGAAAACGCTCGCCGGGTAAGCTGGTTCGGACATGTGGACATCGTATCACAACGGCCAATCGCCGCGATTTTGCCTTGCTCACGCGGCAAGGTTGCGCGGCATGGCAAAGAGTCGCCCTCACCTCAAGCCCGTCGAGGCTCCCCTTCCCGCCACGGGTCCCGACGATGCGGCCTTGCTGTCGCTGCTGGCCCAGGGCCTCCGGCTGCAATCGTCCGACGGCCTGTGGCGCGTGAGCGGCAACACGCTGCCTCACCGTGCCCTGCTGCGCGAGGCCGGCGGGAACTGGAACCGGCTCGACCAATGCTGGGATTTCGCGGGCGAGGATCCAACTGCCAGGCTGGCCTCAGCTCTGGAGGCGACGCCGGCAGCCACGACCGGCCACAACAGCGGCGCGACGCAAGCCCCGAAGCCGCACTATCACGGCCATCGCGGCCGGGTGCGCGAGCGTGTGCTGAAAGCCGGTCTCGAACCGCTCGCCGACTACGAGCTCCTGGAGCTGCTGCTTTTCTATTCGATCGAGCGGATCGACACCAAGCCGATGGCCAAGGCCCTGCTGGAACGCTTCGGCACGCTGGGCGACGTCTTCGCCGCCGAGCCGGCGCAGCTGCGCGAATTCGAGATCGACCAGCGCACGCTGGTCCATTTCAAGGCGATGCGGGAGGTCGGGCGGCGGCTGGCCGAACGCAAGGTCAAGGACATGCCGGTGCTGACCAACTGGCAGCAGCTGATAGACTATTGCCACGCCGCGCTCGCCCACGAGAAGACCGAGCAGTTCCGCATCCTCTTCCTCGACCGCAAGAACGTGCTGATCGCCGACGAGGTCCAGCAGCGCGGCACCATCGACCACACGCCGGTCTATCCGCGCGAGGTCGTGAAGCGCGCGCTGGCCTTGAATGCAGCCGCGCTGATTCTGGTCCACAACCATCCCAGCGGCGACCCCAAACCCAGCCGCGACGACATCGAGATGACGCGTGAGATCAAGGCCGCGTCAGAGGCGCTGGGTATCACGATCCACGATCACCTGGTGATCGGTCGCAAGGGGCACGCGAGCTTCAGGAGTTTGGGTCTCCTGAGCTGAAGCTCGACGTCTCCAGACTTCACGAACCGGGGATCGCCATTTCCGGCTCCGGCGCGAGGTGGCGATCGAGGTCTTCCTGGGCGAACGGCTTCCGGATGAGCGGCAGGCCAGCCATCGTGCTGTCGGCGGGAAGCCAGTGCGAGAGGGTCGCAGAGGTCAGGATGACCCGGGTTTCTGGCCTGTTGGTCCTCGTCCATCGGGCCAGGGCCGCGCCATCGCTCACGCCCACCCAGTCGATATCGACGACTACGAAATCGAACGACTGCTCGGCTGCCGCTCTGATCGCGGCACCACCATGTTCGGACTGGAAAATTCTGAACCCGCGCCGTCCCAAGTGTTCGATCAGGACGCCCCGGGCCGCCGGATCGCTTTCCACAACGAGAATCGACAGGCCGAACGCGCCTGCATCACCAATGTCCGCCAATGCCACACCCCAATCCGTACGCACGGCTTCCCACGGCCGCACCCTCGCTGCGCACGACAACGCATTTCGGTTCGCAAAGGTGCACTCGCATTCCGGAATATTTCTGCTTTTTTGCCGCTATACTTCACCCATGAACGGAAACATCTTCGTCGGCATCGGCGGTTGGACTTTCGAGCCTTGGCGCGGCGTCTTCTATCCTGAAGACCTGACGCAGAAGCGCGAGCTGGAATATGCCAGCCGACAGCTGACCTCGATCGAGATCAACGGCACCTACTATTCGAGCTTCAAGCCCGCGAGCTGGGCCAAGTGGCGGGATGAAACGCCGGACGGCTTCGTGTTCGCGGTCAAGGCCTCGCGCTTCTGCACCAACCGCAAGGTCCTGGCCGATGCCGGTGAATCGGTGCAGCGCTTCGTCGGCCAGGGGCTGGTCGAACTCAAGGAGCGGCTGGGCCCGATCAACTGGCAGTTCATGGCCACCAAGAAGTTCGATCCTGCGGATTTCGAGGCGTTCCTGAAGCTGCTGCCGCGCGAGGTCGGCAAGCTGCCGCTGCGCCATGCGCTGGAAGTGCGGCATGACAGCTTCAAGGACGAGCGCTTCTACGCTCTTGCCGCCAGGTACAACGCCGCGATCGTCTACGCCCACGACAAGGATTTCCCAGAGATCGACGAGCCGACCGCCGACTTCACCTACGCCCGGCTGATGCAGTCCGAGGAGAAAGTGAAGACCGGCTACAAGCCCGCGGACCTCGACAAGTGGGCCAAGCGCGCCAAAGCGTGGGCGAAGAGGGGCGACGCCTTCGTCTACTTCATTTCCGGCGCCAAGGTCCGCAATCCCGCCGCCGCACAGGCCCTGATCGGAAAGCTGGGGTAACGGCCCCAGCCCTTGACTCGTGGAGGGGCTGCTCCTAATTGTTAACTCTATGGTTAACAAAGAAACCGCCATCCTCGACCGCACCTTCGCCGCGCTCGCCGATCCGACACGACGGGCCTTGCTGGCCCGCCTCGACGCCGAAGAAGCCGTCACCGTCAGCGAACTGGCGCGCCCCTTCCCGGTCTCGCTGCCGGCCATCATGAAGCATCTCGACGTGCTCTCCGACGCCGGCCTGATCGTGCGATCCAAGTCCGGGCGCACCGTCACCTGCCAGCTCAAGGCAGAGCCGATGGAGCAGGCGATGAACTGGCTCGCCCACTACCAGCGCTACTGGACGCAGCAGCTCGACCGCCTCGCCGCCTTCCTGGAGGAAGAAGACAAATGGCCAGCAAGCCCAGCCTCGCCCTCAAGCGCCGCCTCAACGCCTCGCCCGAGAAAGTCTACGAAGACTGGACGCAGCCCGAGAAAATGATCCGCTGGTGGGGCGTGATGGGCCACCACCGCTCTCCGATCGCCGAGACCGACCTGCGGGTCGGTGGCCGCTTCCGGGTCCAGTTCTGGACGCCGGACGAGGAGCACCATAGCGTGAGCGGCGTCTATCGCGAGATCTCGCCTCCGACCAAACTGGTCTTCTCCTGGGCGTGGCAGAGCACGCCGGAGCGCGAGTCGCAGGTCACGATCGACCTGAAACCGGATGACGGCGGCACGCTGCTTACCCTGACACACGAGCAGTTCTTCGACGAGAAGGCGCGCGACGGCCATCGTGGAGGCTGGGGCCGGGCGCTCGACAAGCTCGAGGAGCTGTTCGCGTGACCGTCGCACCCTTTCGCAGGCCCGAGGCGCTGAGCGATGCCGGGATATGGGCACTACAGTTCGGCGCGTTGCCGGCCGATGCGGGCGGGCTTGCAAAGGTCCTGCAGGGTTTGCTCATCCACGAGCACCTGACGCAGGCCTACGGCATCACGCTTTCGGAGCACCAGCGGGGCGAGCCGCATGTACGGAGCGCGGAAGAGATCCTGGAGCGGATCGCGGTCCAGGATCCGCGGCCGTTGTCGCAGGCCCGCCTGCCCAGCGAGCGTTTCGCGGGCTGCTGCCGCCACTACACGCTGCTGCACGTCGCGATGCTCCGCAGCAAAGGGATCGCGGCCCGGGCGCGCTGCGGGTTCGGCGCCTACTTCGCGAAGGGCAAGTTCGTCGACCACTGGGTGACGGAGTACTTCGACGAAGCCCGCCGGCGCTGGATCCTGGTCGATGCCCAGATCGACGACCGTCAGCGCGCCCTGTTCGACATCGACTTCGACACGCTGGAGGTGCCGCGCGACAGGTTCCTGGTGGCCGGCGACGCATGGCGCCTGTGCCGCGATGGCAAGGCCGATCCGCAGGCCTTCGGGGTCCTGAACATGGCAGGCCTCTGGTTCATCGCCAGCAACGTCATTCGCGACGTGGCCGCGCTCAACAACCGCGAGATGCTACCCTGGGACGTCTGGGGCGTCATGACCTTGGTCGACGCGGAGATCGATCTCGCCTTCATCGACCGCCTCGCCGGCCTCACGCGCCACGCGGGACAGGCACTTGGACGAGCTACGGGCCGTCTACGACGACCCCCGCATCACGGTACCCCCGACCGTCTTCAATGCCGTCCTCGGTCGCCCGGAAGCGGTTTCCCCGTCCGTCCATTCGGCCTAAGCTGCTGCTATCCGACCGGAGCTTCCAGAACCGAAGGAGGCATGCATGCCTGCACTCTCGCTCGACCACTACAATATCTACTGCACCGACCTCGAGGCCACCGTGCGCTTCTACGAGCGCTATGTCGGCCTGACCAACGGCGACCGTCCGCCCTTCCCCTTCCCCGGCGCGTGGATGTACGCGGGCGAAAAGGCGATCCTGCATCTCGTGTCCGAGACCGGCCGCAGCGACCAGGGCAGCGGCGCGATCGACCATGTCGCGATCAACTGCGCCGACATCCGCGGCACCCTGGACCAGATCAAGAAGGACGGTGTGCCGTTCGAGGTCAAGAAAGTGCCCGCCCGCCCGCTGCAGCAGGTCTTCGTCCATGATCCCGACGGCGTCATGATCGAGCTCAACTTCTGGCACGAAGAGGACGTGGCGGAACTCCAGGGCTACGACCCGATGGCCAACACGGTCACGGCCGAGAAGCAGAAGGTCCCGGCCTAGATGTGGCGGGCGGCGATAGCCGCCGCCTGCGCCCTGCTCGCCTGGGCCCCTGTCCTGACAGGCGCCCAGGCGCAGCAGCGCGAGACGATCTCCTTCGAGAGCCACCAGAAGGGCCAGCCCGTCCAGGTCACCGCCGAGATCACGTGGCCGGCGAACACGGGCCTAGGCCCTGTGCCGGCCATGGTGATCCACCATGGCTGTGGCGGCGTAGGCGAGCGCGAGGCCCGATACGTCCGCGAGTTGGTGCCGATGGGCGTGGCCACCGTCGTGATCGACTCCTTCAAGCCGCGCGGCGTCACCTCGACCGTGCTCGACCAGTCCGCCGTCACCGGCCAGGACTTCAACCTCGACGCCCTCGCGGCCTTGAAGGCGCTGACCGCCAATCCCCGCATCGATCGCCGCCGTATCGGAATCATGGGATTTTCGAAGGGCGGCACCTCGGCGCTGATGGCCTCGCACGAGCAGCTCGTCCTCGCCGCCGGCGGCACGCCGGGCGGGCCGCGTTATGCGCTGCACGTACCGTTCTATCCGTCGTGCTATTCGCATTACTACCAGCCTCATACGACCGGCGCGCCGATCTACCTGCTGCTGGGTGGCGCCGATACCTATGTCGGTTACGAGCCCTGCGTGTCCTACGGGGAAGCACTGCGCGCGGCGGGCGCCACGATCCAGACCAAAGTCTTTCCCGCTGCAATGCATGGGTTCGATTACGGTCCGCGCTACTCAATTCCGAACGGCGAGAACTACTCGAAGTGCGTGAACCAGCAGCAGCCAGACCGCTCGTGGGTCATGCGCGACAGCGGGATCGTCACCTTCGGTCCCGACGGGAAGCCGATCCCCGGTGCCATTGCCAAGGCCGTGGCCGCCTGCAAGACACTGGGTGTCAAGGGTGGCGCCGACGAAGCGGCGGCGAAGCAGTCGATGGAAGACCTCAAGACCTACGTGCGGCGACACCTGCTCGGCGGCTAGCCTCAGTCGAGCGTCGGCGTGGCGGCGAGTTCATCCCAATAATCCGGCGGTAGCAGGTCGCGGCCGGCGAGCAGGCAATCGAGATAGGCGCGCTGCGGCTTGAGGCCTTCGCCCTGAATCAGCGCGACGTAGACGATGGCCTCGACCTCCTCGCCGGTGTCGCCGCGCACCACGCGGATCGTGCGCCGCTCGTAGTGGCGATCGGCGACTCCCTCGTAGATATCGAGAACGGCGAAGCCCATGTCCGGCAGGGCGTTCAGCGTTCCATGCACAGAGCCGCCCTCCGCCGGCACGATGTTGGCAGCCGCGGCACCCGTCGGGCGTCGCGCCGGCTTGTCGAAAGCGAGCCGCCAGCCGTCGAGCCGGCCGGCGATGCGTTCCCCGCGCGGCACCCCTCGGGGCGCCAGCCGCTGATCAAACAGGCGTACGGGGTCCATGTTGGAGCCGTAGGCGAAGTACCAGCTCAGGCCATCCGCCATACGCGCACCCCCTCCTCGTAGCCTCGGATTGCAACAGGCCCGAGATCGACGGCGCCGTCGCACGGGGTCGCATCGCGCACCGACTGCGAGATCAGCAACTGCGCTCCAACTTCCTTGGTGAACTGCTCGAGGCGGGCGGCCAAGTTCACCGTATCGCCGATCACCGTGTATTCCTTGCGTTGCGGCGAACCGACCGTGCCCGTCACCGCCTCGCCGAGATGGACGCCGATCCCCACTTTCAGGGCCCAGCCGGGATGGGTGTCGTTCCACCGTCCGACCGTGTCGATCATGGCGCGGGCCGCCGCCAGCGCGTTGCGCGCCGCCGCGGGATCGTCCAGCGGCGCCCCGAATAGCGCCATGAACCCGTCGCCCAGGAACTTGTTGATGATGCCGTTGTTGCGGTCCACCACCTCGATCATTTCGGCGAAGAAGGCGTTGAGCAGCGCCACGGTTTCCTCGGCGCTGCGCCTGCGCGTCATCGCCGTGAAGCCGCGAATGTCGAGGAACAGCACGCACACCGTGCGCATCTCGCTCGGGGGATCCGTCCGCGTTGCCAGCAGCCGATCGACCACGGCGGGCGATACATGCTGGCCGAAGAGGTTGGTGACCCGGTCGCGTGCCGCCACGGCCCGCACCGACTTCTCGAATTGCGCGCGCAGGCTGATCGCGACGTACCCGGCCACCAGCCCGGCGGCGAGGAACACGAAGCTGCGGGTGAAATGGAACAAGGGGGCGGCCTGCGGGATCTCGCCCCACGGCTGAAGCGGGACCAGCCACAGGACCAGCGCAATTTGCTGGAGCGCGGCGACGGCCCCCGTCCAGGCCGACAGCCAGAAATCGAGCCGCAGGGTCGAAAGGAGGATGAACAGGAAATACAGCAGCGGCGGCCAGAAGCTGAACACCAGCACCGGATCCATGTAGTGACTCAGCGTAATGATGATCGAGGACGGCAGCGAGGTCTCGATCAGCGCATTGGCAAACCGCGTCACCCGCGGGAAGTCGCGGTCGCGCGCCGCCCGATAGCGCAGGATTGTCAGAGAAAGTAATTCGTAGAGGCGGAAGGGACCGATGGCGACGAACGGGAGCCAGCCCGACACGTCGCGCTCGAACATGCGGGAGGAATAGTCGACGAAGACGTTCGCGACCACCAGCGTGATGACGAGCAAGGCCGCGAGGATGATGGCGAGGGCGCGCATGCGCTGCTGCTCGCTGCGGATGATCTCGCGGCGGAGCGCGTCTGAGAAGAAGTCGGGCGCCGCGGGAGGCATCGGCCGCCAAACTAGCCAGAGCCGCCGGGCTCCACAACGGGCCGGGGCGGTGCTAGGTACACGTCATGTCGATGAAGGAGATCGCGCGGGAGGTTCAGGGCAAGGTCGCCAATCTGGCACTGCGCATGCCGATTTCCTGGGTGAACATCCTGGCCGGCCCGCCGATCGGGGTCGACGGGCGCACCCTGGATGGCCGCACCCAGTGGTTCCTCAAGCTTCTCGCGTTCAGCGGCCAGCCGGCCGCGCACACGATGAGCGTCGTCGAGGCGCGGGAGGACTACGACGCTTTCATGAAGATGCTGGGCGGCCACCCCGCACCCGTGAGTTCCATCCTCGATCGCACCCTGCCCGGGCCCGCGGGCCCCATGCGCATCCGCATTTACCGGCCGGCCGGCACCGTGGCGCGCCTGCTGCCGACCATCGTCTATTTCCACGGCGGGGGCTGGGTCATCGGCAGCCTCGAAGGCTACGACCGTGCCTGTCGCTATTTCTGCGCACGCTCGGGCTGTGCCGTCGTCGCGGTCGATTACCGGCTGGCCCCCGAGCACAAGTTTCCGGCCGCGGTCGACGATTCGCTCGCCGCCTGTCGTTGGGTGGCCGCCGAGGCGGTATCGCTCGGCCTCGACCCCGATCGCATCGTCGTGGCGGGTGATTCGGCGGGCGGGACGCTGGCCGCCGTGGTGGCCCAGGAGATGCGCCACGACCCGCATCCCCCTTGCCTCCAGTGGTTGATCTATCCTGCGACCGATATGGCGGGAGACACCCTTTCCCATCGAAGCTGCGGCGACGGCTTCGTGCTCACCCAGGCGGACATGGAGTGGTTCCGCATGCACTATCTCACCGGCGACGCCGAGATCGGCGATCCCCGCGCCTCGCCGCTGCGTGCCGCCGACCTCGGTGACGTGGCGCCGGCTCTGGTCTTCACCGCCGGCTTCGATCCGCTGCGCGACGAGGGCCGCGCCTATGCCGAGCGCCTGCAGGCCTCGGGTGTGAAGACCGTCCACCGCGAGTTCGAGACGCTGATCCACGGCTTCGTCGGCATGCGGGGTGCAGTGCATGCCGCGGCACGGGCGATGGACGACATGGTCGCGGGCGTGCGCCATGAACTCGCACAACTCGGAAGATGACGGGGCACCGCACCATGGGCGATGGCACGACAGGCTCGGAAGCGCGCGGCGAACGGGGGGGACGACGCGAGCAGAACAAGGCCGAGAACCGCACCGCCCTGATCAAGGCTGCGCGCGCCGTATTCGCCGAGATGGGCTACGGAGCGGCTAGCGTCCGCGACATCGTGCGCCGCACCGATCTCGCCTCGGGCACCTTCTACAACTACTTCAAGGACAAGGACGAGATCTTCGAAGCGGTGGTCGGGGAGCTGACGAGCGTGCTGCTGCAGCGTCATCGCGAGGGCCGCGCCCGCGCCACCACGGCCGAAGCCTTCGTCCGCGAGCACTATGCCGCCTATTTCAACTTCCTGGCCGAGGATCCGGAGCTGCTGGCGCTGGCCCGGTCGAGCTTCACCGCCGTGCGCACCCTTCTCGACAAGCCCGACGTGCGGGCGCTGGCGAAAGCCCTGAACGACGACATCCGTGCCGCCATCGCCCGCGGTATCCTGCCCAACGTGGACGTCTCCTATCTCAGTGCCTCGATGTCCGGCATCGCCTTCGAGGTCTCCATGGTGATGGTCGCCCGTGACCCGGTCGATCCGGCCGCCGCCGCCGAATTCGCCACACACCTCATGCTGGGTGGCCTCGACAAGCTGCCGCGACGCTGATTCAGACTCCTCTCCCCCAATAGGGGGAGAGGAACATGAATGTGAATGCGCGCTTCAAAGAAAACGGCGGCTCCTTGCGGAGCCGCCGTTGGTCTTGAACCGAGGTCCGAGGAGCGCTTACGCGCCCTGCGCGATCGTGTTGCTAAGGACGCCGATGCCTTCGATCTCGACCTCGCAGACGTCGCCCGGCTTCAGCCAGGGCTGAGGCTTGCGGGCCATCGCGACGCCCGAGGGGGTGCCGGTGATGATGATGTCGCCCGGATCGAGGGTCATGCACTTGCTGAGCTCGTGCACCAGGGTCGGCACGTCGAAGATCAGGTCGTCGGTGCTGCTGTCCTGCATGGTGACGCCGTTGACCCGGGTCATGATGCGCAGCGGCGCGGCGCCCTTGGGCAGCTCGTCCGAGGTGACGATGTCGGGGCCGAAGCCGCCGGTGCCGTCGAAGTTCTTGCCCAGGGTGAACTGGCCGCCCGACTTGCGTTGCCAGTCGCGGATCGAGCCGTCGTTGAAGCAAGCATAGCCGGCGATCACCGACAGAGCCTTTTCCTTCGGCACGTTGCGGCACTTCTTGCCGATCACGATGGTGAGTTCGGCTTCCCAGTCGAATTCCTTCGAATGGGTCGTCGACAGCATCTTGCCCTTGTGCGGGACCAGCGTGTTGTTGAAGCGCGTGAACACGACCGGGTATTGCGGGATCGGGCTGCCCGTCTCCTCGGCATGCTTGCGGTAGTTGAGGCCGATGCAGAGGATCTTGCCGGGCGCGGGGATCGGCGTCAGGTACTTGGCCGACTTCTCCGACACGGTGGCGCCGGCCTTGGGCTTGGCGCAGGCCTTGAGCACTTCCTGCTGGACCTTCTTGCCGCCGGCTAGGATCTCGACGACCGTCTTCGGCCCGCGCGGCATCTGCTTGCTGAGATCGATGATCTTGCCGTCGCCCAGTTTGACGCCGACGACCGGCTTGCCGCCGACCAGGATGGTGCAAAGACGCATGAATTTCCCCCTTGAAGAATTCGTCCGAAATACGGCCGCGCGTAAAGTCCTCCCTCCCGCATCTTCGGTCAAGCACGCCGCGTTTTTTGCTAGTCTCCGACGATGCGTTTGCTCCTCCTGCTCGTCCCTTTGCTCTTCATGGCCTTGCCCGCCTCGGCCCAACTCGTTGTGCCGCTCACCACGCCGGACGGCCGTGTCGGCTGTACCCAGGGAAAAACCGGCATCGGCCGGCCTCCGGACTGGCGCGCCGTCCGCGATGCCGACGGGCCGGACGGCTGGGCCCTGGTGGAGAGCGAGCCCGACCCAACCGACCAGCGTTTCCCTCTCTGCATTTCCGAGCAGGCCTCGGGCCGCGACTTCGACGCCACCTTGCGCTTCAAGCCGATCTCGGGATCGCGCGATCAGGTGGCGGGCTTCATGTTCCGGGCCCAGAGCGCCAACGACTATTACGTCGTGCGCGCCAATGCCCGTGACAACTCGGTCCGCCTCTACCGCATGGACAAGGGCAAGCGAAGCCAGCTTGCCATGAGGGAAGCGCCGGTGACGCTCGGCCAGTGGCATTCGCTCCGGGTGATTGCGGTCAGTGACCGCATCGAGGTGGCGCTCGACGGCAAGACTCTTTTCGAGGTCACCGACCGCACGCTGATGCAGCCCGGGCCCGTCGGCGTGTGGAGCCAGGGCGACAGTGTCACCCACTACGGCTCCCTGCTGATCGGGCCCCCGCCGGCGCGCTGAAATCAGGCTCTGGCCGCCAGCAGCGCCGTCGCCAGCTCGACGAACCCTGCGCCGGAGCGCGATTTCGTGACCCAGCGCGGCCGGTGCTCCAGCAGGTCGGCGAAGTCCACGACATTGGCCACGCCCACAGCGTTAGGGAAATAGCCGAACATCGGCGCGTCGTTGGGCGAGTCGCCGGAGAACACGTAGCGGGCCTTGTCGGCCGCGAGGTCGATGCCGAACAGCTCCTGCATCATCGTGCGGCTGGTAGTGAGCTTGTCGTAGTCGCCGAACCAGCCATTGACGTGAATCGAGCTCACCTTGGCCTTGGCGCCGTGATGCTCGAAGATGCTCACGATGCGCCGGATGTCGTCGGCCGGCAGCGGCGGCACGTCCTCGCAGAAGTCGACGGCGAGATCGGCCAGGCGATAGGGCTGGTCGGAGGCGATGCCGGCGCCGGGCACTTCCTGCAGCATCTCGTTGCGCACCAGCTCCAGCCGGCGGCGCCCCTCGGCACGCTCGGCATCCGACTGGATGAAGCGCGTGCGCAGGCGCTTCTGGGCGTGGTCGTGCCACATCCAGAAGGCGCCGTTCTCGCCGACCACGGCATCGACCGGCCAGAAGCGGGCGATGTGGTCGCACCAACCGGCGGGCCGCCCGGTCACCGGGATGACCAGCAGCCCGGCCTTCTTCAGCGCCTGCAGGGCGCCATAGGCCTCGGCGGTCAGGGCTCCGTCGCTGGAAACGGTGTCGTCGATGTCGGTCAGGATGCCGCGCACGGCGGCGAGGGTCTCACGGGGGCAGTTCTCGAGCGGTTCCATGGAGCGTCTTCTAGCACGAGCTCCGAAGCCGTCGGCTTCATGTCAGCAGCCGCACCGTCGCCAAGGCGAGTGCGGGAAAGGCCATCACCAGGC
>JAGNNA010000419.1 GCA_017990895.1 Reyranella sp. | reverse complement strand
CCCTACGATCACGCCGGCGCGCCGGCGCGGGCCGCCGAGGTCGAGAAGGTGGCGCAGGAGAAGAAGGTCGCCGCACGCAATGTCGTCGAGGAGACGTTGCCGCTGCACTATCCGACGATCAACGTGATCCACTATCTCGGGCGCGGGGAGAAGGTGTTGAGCGTCGGCACCTGCCAGACGGCCCGGCTGAAGCACTTCCTGCAGATGGGCGAGGTCGTCGGCGAGGCGATCCGCCGCTCGGATGCGAGGGTCGTGCTGCTGGCGTCGGGCGCGATGAGCCACAAGTTCTACGATCTCGATCACGTGCCGCCCAATCCGCGCGTCTGGCATCCCGACAACGTGTCGGAGCCGGAGAATCGCGCCCTCGACATGGAGGTGCTTGAGCTGTGGAAGCAGGGGCGGCACGACACGGTGCTCGACCGGTTTCCGGAACTGGAGGCGGCCAAGTACGAAGGCCGCGGCGCGCACTACGCGCAGATGATGGGGGCGCTGGGCGGCAGGGAATGCCGTGCCCGCGGCACGCAGCTCTCGGAGTACGAGAACGCGGCCGGTACCGGCAATGTCCATGTCTGGTTCGATATTCTGTGAGGGGAGTTGGGTGAGATGAGTGTTCTCGAGGGACCGCGTAAGGAAATCCGTCACGTCATGATGGGCGGCAGCGCCTATTGGGTCGAGTTCAAGGACGGCAGGATCGTCTTCGCCGACGGCCGCACCGCCGACGAGAAGGACGTCGTGCACCTGCCGCCGTGCAATCCGACCAAGATCCTGTGCGTCCACGTGAACTACATCTCGCGCTACTACGAGTTCAACAACACCCACGTGCCGCCCAAGACACCGACCTACTTCCAGAAGCCGCTGACCGCGCTCAATGCCCACAAGGGTGAGCTGGTGAAGCCGCAGGGCTACAAGTACGTGAACTACGAAGGCGAGATGGCCGTCGTCTTCTCGAAGGTCACCAAGAATGTGAGCCGCGATGAGGCCTGGGATTGCATCGCCGGATTCGCGCCGGCAAACGACTTCGGCTGCCACGACTTCCGCGACACCGATGCAGGCTCGATGCTCCGCGTGAAGGGCATGGACGGCTTCTGCCCGATCGGGCCGGGCCTCGTCTCGGGTGTCGACGTACGGCAGTCGACGCTGCGCAGTTACAAGAACGGCAAGATGGTTCAGGAGGGCGCGGTCAGCGAGCAGATCTTCGACTGCGGCTATCTGATCGCCGATCTCGCGCGCCACATCACCTTTCTGCCGGGTGACATCCTGTTGACCGGCACGCCCGCCAACTCCCGTCCGCTCGAGGTCGGCGATACGATCGACATCGAGGTCACGGGGGTCGGTCGCCTCTCGAATACCGTCGTCGAGACGCCGGCGCCGCGTGCCTCGGAAGGCTTCCCGCCCAGCCCCGACAGCGAGGGCGTGCGCAAGGTGGCGCTCGGCAACGAGGAGCGCCTGCCCGACAAGTTCAAGACGAAATAGGTGACAGCCTCAGGGGCTGGAGTGACCGAGGAAACGGTCCGGCGGCCGGTCGCCCCATTGCGACTGGAAGCCTTCCTCTGCGCTGACGAGGTTGCCGCCATTGGCCGCGTTCAAGCGGTCGGTGTCGGCCCAGCGCTCATGCACGCGGCCCCAGGGATCGCACCAGTAGTCGTAGACCTGACTGCCCAGCAGGTGTCGGCCGATGCCCCACATATGGTCGTACTTGCCCAGTCGCTTGATGTACTCGTGGTCCTGGAAGACGCAGTCGATGTCCTGCACCTCGTAGGAGACGTGGTTCAGGCCGGCCTTCGGGTTGTGGTTGCAGAAGAAGACGTGGTGATCGACGTAGGAGTCGCCACGGTCGAGCCGGTTGAACGAGCCGATGATGTTGTCTTTTTCGCCGACATAGACGTCGTCGGAGCGGATCATACCCAGCGTATCGCGGAACCAGGCAACGGTCTCCGTGACCCTGGGCGACGAAAGCACGCCGTGGCCGATGCGCTGGATCGATGTGGGCGACTTGCCGAGCCGCATCACCCGTCCGACGCGGCGGCCGGGCTCGCGGGCGGAGTTGAGTTCGTCGCGCGCGACCCTGATCGGCTGGACGCGCTGCTGGCCCGACACGACCTCGATCTGGTACCCGTTGGGTTCGGTGAGGCGCACGCGCTTGCCGCCGCCCGGCTCGTCCAGCGTTTCGATACCCGAGGCGCCGGGCAGACCGGCGAGTCGCTTCAGGTCGTCCTCGTCGGCCGCATGGTAGGCGAAGCCGATGAACTTCGTACCGCCCTTGTGGACGACATGCAGATGATGGTGATCGTCGGTGCCACGCATGTAGAGCGCAGTCGGTGTGCGTTCGGCCCGGATCAGTCCGAAATGGGTGAGGAACTCCTCCATCTCGTCGAGGTCGGGCGCCTCCATCCGGGGCCAAGCAAATTCCGCAGCCTTTATCACGGCCATTGTTTCCTCCGTTCGTTGGAGGAACGCTAGACCCGCCATTCGACCCTGAAAAGGAGGAAACGATGTTTGAAGAGGGAGAGAAGAAGTGAAGATCTGCTATTTCAATGAGTATCGCCTGGGCGTGATCAAGGGCGACCAGGTCGTCGACGTCACGGATGCCGTGAAGGACATTCCGCATCTCGACGCGCGGGACCTGATCATCGGGCTCATTTCAAGGTGGGACGCCTACAAGGCCAAGGTCGAGAAGGCCGCCGCGGACGGCAAGGGCGTGCCGGTCTCGGGTGTGAAGCTACGTCCGCCGGTGCCGAAGCCCGGCAACATCGTCTGCATGGCGGTGAACTACATGGAAGACGGCACCTTGCCGGAGAAGCCCGCCATCAACGCCTTCCACAAGGCTGCGACCGCGGTGATCGGCGACGGCGACACGATGGTGCTGCCGGATGCGCCCGCCACGATCTTCGAGGGCGAGGCGGAAATGGCGCTGGTCATCGGCAAGCGCGCGACGCGGGTCGCGCCGGCCGACGCCTTCAAGCACATCTTCGGCTATACCTGCTTCATCGACGGCTCGGCCCGCGGCCTGCCGCCGCCGGGCAACGTCTTCTTCCAGATGAAGTCGCGCGACACCTTTGCGCCGATCGGCCCTTGCATCGTTACCGCCGACGAGATCGCCGATCCGCAGAACCTGAACATCACGCTGACCAACAACGGCACGGTGATGCAGAAGTTCAACACCTCCGACATGGCCCACCACATCCCACGCATCATCGAGTGGGTGAGTTCGATCCACACGCTCGAGCCCGGTGACATCGTCGCCACCGGCACCAATCATCGCGGTCTCCATTCCTTCATGGATGGCGACAAGATCGAACTGACGGTCGAGAAGGTCGGCACGCTGAAGTTCAACGTGAAGGACGAGCTGAAGCGCACCTGGGCTCGCACGACACGTCTGCAGCACAAGGAAAAGGGCGGCGAGGGGCCGCACACGCCGCAGCTCACGGGTAAGTACGCGAAGTAATGCGGCGCATGGCGAACTCTTAGTTCGCCTCAAGGACAAAGAAAGGGCGCCGCGACTTCCCGCGGCGCCCCTTCGGAGACAGCAGACGGTGCCTGCTTAGTGGGTGAGGGCCGGCTGGCCGTTGCCGGCCTGGACGGGGATCGCGCGGGGCTTCTTCTCCTCCGGGATCTCACGCTGCAGCTCGATCGTGAGCAGGCCGTTGGCGAGCTTCGCACCCGTGACCTTCACATGGTCGGCGAGCTGGAAGCGGCGCTCGAAGTTGCGGCCGGCAATGCCACGATAGAGATACTGCTTCTCTTCCTGGCCGCTGGCGGGGGCTGCCTGTCCGGTGACCAGGAGCTCGTTCTCCTTCTGGGTCACGTTCAGCTCGGCCTCGGCGAAGCCCGCAACCGCCATCACGATCCGGTAGGCGTTATCGCCGGCCTTCTCGATATTGTACGGGGGGTAGCCGTTGGCGGCGGACTGGCTGGAAACCGAGTCGAGCAGGTCGAAGACCCGGTCGAAGCCGACGGTGGCGCGATAGAACGGGGAATAGTCGACAGTACGCATCTTGATCATCCTCTCTTGAGCGATGTTGAACGTTCCAGCCCCGGATGGGCGCTGCGAACGACGTTGATTTGGGTACGGGGGAAGCCGCTTCAAGGGCGGCAAAAATTTCCTTCACGGGGCCTTGAACGGC
>JAGNNA010000090.1 GCA_017990895.1 Reyranella sp. | reverse complement strand
CGTTGGAGCAATCTCGTGGCCTTCATCGTGAGTTCGCTGGCCTTCGCCGCGGCCCATACGGAGCCCCTGCACATTCTCCTGGTGCTGCCGCTGGGCTTCTGGTTCGGCTGGCTGCGCTGGCGCACCGGCTCGCTGGTCCCGACGATCGTGGCGCACATCATCAACAACACGATCGCGGTGTCGGCGGCCTCTTTCCTGAGCCCGTGAGTCGCGCCTCCGATCAGGAGGCGAGCTTGCGCTCGACGAAGTCGAGCCGGTCCTGGCCCCAGAAGATCTCGCCGTCGATGACGTAGGAGGGCGCGCCGAACACGCCCTGCGAGATCGCGTGCTTGGTATAGGCCTCGCGCTTCTCGGCGATGCCCGGCGCCTCGCTGGCCTTCAGGACCGCGGCGCCGTCGAGGCCGCATCCGTCGATGATCGCCTGCAATGTCGCCAGGTCGCCGGTGTTCTTCTCCTCGGCCCACAGGCCGGTCAGTACCGCGTGAGCGAGCTTGATCGCGTCCGCCATGCGACCCTCCTCGCGCAGGGCGATCACGCATTTCGCGGCGGGCACTTCGTTCGCGGGAAAGAACTTGGGCTCCAGCGTCGTCTTCACGCCGAGATGGTCGCGCCAGCGCTTCAGCTCCATCATGCGATAGGCTTGACGCTGCGGCGCACGCTTGGGCAGGGGCAGGCCGCCCGAAACCGCGAAGACCGAGCCGAAGTCGACCGGCCAGATCGTGACCGTCGCGCCATGCTTCTTCGCCATGGCGTCGAAGCGGGCGGACCCGAGATAGGTCCACGGCGAGTTCAGCGAGACGTAGTAGTCGACATGCTTGCCCATAGGTCCCCCAGAGAGGCGTTCGTTGGCGCGGACTGTGGCGCAAAGCTTGTCGATACGCCATCTTCGCGCGGTGACCGAAACCGCTGCTCCCGAACGGGCGATCGCCATCACCGGCGGCGACGCCGCCTATTTCGACCTGATGCGCGACTGCATCGAGTCCCTGCAGGCGAGCCGGGAGGGGCAGGCGCTGGCGCTGGGCGTCCTCGATTGCGGGCTGACGGTGGAGCAGCGCGAGTGGTGCCGCGAACGCGGCGCCACTCTCGTGGTCCCGCAATGGGATTTCGACTTTCCCGGCCGCGACTCGTTGAAGGATGGTTACAAGGCGCTGACGGCCCGACCGTTCCTGCCGCGCTATTTTCCGGGCTTCGACCTCTATCTCTGGATCGACGGCGACTGCTGGGTGCAGCAGGGCGACGCGGTGGCGCTGTTCCTCGCCGCCGCGCGGACGGGCGCGCTGGCGGTGGCGCCCGAGATCCACCGCTCGATGCGGCACTACCGGCATGCCTGGCAGGAATTCTCGTCGATCAATGGCGCGGCCTTCGAAGCCTGCTTCGGCCGCGAGATCGCCGAGCGGCTTATCCGCTATCCGCTGATCAACGCCGGTGTCTTCGCCCTCGCGGCCGATGCGCCGCACTGGGAAGGCTGGGCCGGCCTGCTGGGCGAGGCGCTGCAGCGCTCGACCGACATGACCGACCAGGTGGCGCTCCATGTGCTGGTCTATGACCGTGGCTATGCCTGCGAGCCACTACCCAGTCGCTGCAACTGGCCGGTTCATCACGCCACGCCGGCCTGGGATGCCGCCCGCGGCCTGTTTGTCGAGCCGGCCATGCCCTACGAGCCGCTCGGCATCCTCCATCTCACGATCTACACCAAGCGCTTTCCGACCTTGGACGTGCGCGAGGTCGCCGGGCCGGATGCGGGCCGGGTCCGGGCGCGCTCGTTGCGCTGGCCGGGCCGAACCGCCATATAGCGCCGCATGGCCGGGACGCCTTTCCTCAAGATGCACGGGCTGGGCAACGACTTCGTCGTGCTCGACGCGCGTGGGCATGCGCTCGATCTGACGGTGCCGCGTCGCCGCGCCATTGCCGACCGCCGCCTGGGTGTCGGCTGCGACCAGCTCATCGTGCTGGAGCCACCGACCGACGCCGACGCCGATGTGTTCATGCGGATTTACAATCCCGACGGCTCGGAGGCCCAGGCCTGCGGCAACGCCACGCGCTGCGTCGCCTCGGTGGTGATGGACGAGCACAAGTCGGATGACGTGACGATCCAGACAGTCGCCGGTCTGCTCGAATCGCAGAAGGTCGGCAAGGGCACCAACGGCCTGCCGGTGATCTCCGTCGACATGGGGCTGGTGCGCATGGACTGGCGCGAGATCCCGGTCGCGAAGGCCTGCGACACCAACCACATGCCGGTGGGACTCGGTCCGCTGCAGGACCCCGTCGGCACCAATGTCGGCAATCCGCACGCGACCTTCTTCGTCGACGACCTCGCGTCGATCCCGATCACGGAACTGGGCCCGAAGCTCGAGCACGATCCATTCTTTCCCGAGAGGGTGAACGTCGGCGTCGCGCAGATCATCGGTGAGAACAGGCTGAGGCTGAGTGTCTGGGAGCGTGGCGCGGGCCTTACGCTCGCCTGCGGCTCGGGCGCCTGCGCGGCCGGGGTCGCCGCCGCGCGCCGCGGCCTGACCGGCCGCACGGTCGACGTCGTGGTCGAGCACGGCACGCTCACCATCGAATGGCTGCGCGACGATCATGTGTCGATGACCGGCGGCATATCGCTCGCCTACCGGGGCGAACTCGACCGCTCCCTGCTTTCCTGAGGTGATGCGGTGAGCGAGACGGAACCCGAGAAGAAGGGCTGGTTTGCGCGGCTGCGCTCCCGGGTGGCGCCGACGGTCGAGCCAAGCAAGCCGGTAGAGCCCGAGGTCACGCAACCCGAACCGGTAGAGCCGGCCGTCGCGGCCGAGCTCGAGGTGCTGCACGCGCCGCCACCGATCGAGCCGGCACGTGAGCTGGCGGAAGCGGCGACCGAACCACAGCCGGTCCCCGTCGAAGCCGTGGCTGAGAAGGAACCCGAGGTCGAGAAGCCTGAGCCTGAGAAGAAGGGCTGGCTGTCGCGGCTGCGCGAGGGCCTGTCGAAGTCGACGAAGAAGGTCGCCGAGAGCATCACTGGCCTCTTCACCAAGAAGAAGCTCGACCAGCAGACGCTCGACGATCTCGAGGACGTGCTGATCCAGGCCGATCTAGGTGTCGCCGTCGCCAGCCGGCTCGTGGCCAAGCTCGGCAAGGAACGGTTCGGCAAGGAAGTCACCGACGAGGAAGTGCGCGCGGCCTTTGCCGACGACATCGCCGAAATCCTGCAGCCGGTTGCCGTGCCGCTCACTATCGACGCCGCGCGCAAGCCGCATGTCGTGCTGGTCGTCGGCGTGAACGGCAGCGGCAAGACGACGACCATCGCCAAGCTCGCGGGCCTCTACAAGGGCGAGGGCCGCTCGGTGATGCTGGCCGCGGGCGACACGTTCCGCGCCGCCGCGGTCGAACAGCTCAAGGTCTGGGGCGACCGTGCCGGCGTGCCGGTCGTGTCGAAGCAGACCGGCGCCGATGCGGCGGGCCTCGCCTACGAGGCGCTGGAACGGGCGCGCGCCGAGAAGACCGACGTGCTGCTGATCGACACCGCCGGACGCCTGCACAACAAGACCAACCTGATGGAAGAGCTCGCCAAGATCGTGCGCGTGATCCGCAAGCTCGATCCCGAGGCGCCACATTCCTGCCTGCTGGTGCTCGACGCCACGACGGGCCAGAACGCCCATGCCCAGGTCGAGACCTTCAAGACGATGTCGCCGGTCGACGCGCTGGTCCTGACCAAGCTCGACGGCAGCGCCAAGGGCGGTGTGCTGGTGGCGCTGGCAGAGAAGTTCAAGCTGCCGGTGGTCGCCATCGGTGTCGGCGAAGGCATCGACGACCTCCGGCCCTTCGAGGCCCGGGCCTTCGCGCGCGGATTGATGGGATTGCCGGCATGAGCGAGAAGAGCGGCGACGACAACGGCATGCGCAAGCTCTACGCCACGGCGCTGGAACTGGGGCCGCTGGTCCTGTTCTTCATCGCTAACGGGCGCTGGGGCATCTACTGGGGCACTGGCATCTTCATCGTTGCGACCGCGATCGCCTTGCCCTGCTACCGTTGGTTGGAGAAGCGCTGGCCGGTCATGCCGCTGGTCGGCGGCTTCTTCGTGCTGGTGTTCGGCGGCCTGACGATCTGGCTGCAGGACGACACCTTCATCAAGCTGAAGCCCACCATCGTGAACACCCTGTTCGCGGTCATCCTGGGCGGCGGACTCGTGCTGTTCAAGAAACCTCTGCTGAAGCCGTTGTTCGGTGCGGCCTTCAAGCTGACCGACGAAGGCTGGTATCAGCTCACGATGCGCTGGACGGTGTTCTTCTTCGTGTTGGCCATCGTCAACGAAGTGATGTGGCGCAACTTCCCCACCGACACCTGGATTGCCAGCAAGATGTTCCTCAGCTTCCCGCTGACGATGGTCTTTGCCTTCCTGCAGATCCCGCTGCTCAAGAAGTACTGGGACGGCGACGACAATCCCTTCGCGCGCGGGAGCTGAGAAGGCGAAGCCCCGGTCGCTGAGAACCGCTCTATAGGACGTTCGCGTAGGCGAGGACGATGACACCGATCGAGAAGACAGCGGCGAACGTTACCCAGTCGATACTGGACAAGCGGTAGCCATTCCCGTTGCTGGCGCCCGCGGACCTGTCGGGCGCAGGACGCACCTCCCATTTCGTCACGTTCTTCACCGTTTCGATGAATTGATCCGTGTCCGCCGGTCGTGGCGAGCCGAGATACTTGACGGCCTGGTTGATCTCCAGGGCGACGTCCCGGCGTTTCCGCCGCAGCGCCTCGACCGCGAATTCCTGCACTGCAGGATTGGACCCGAAATAGCGTTCGAGAAACTGATGCCTGAGGGCGTCGGCCAGTTCGTCCGCTTCCGCCGCCCCCTTCGTCTCGACGAGCGTGACCTGGAAGGCGAGGGCCAGCGCCGACGACAGTTGCGCGAGTTCCTCGCGATACCGCTCCACCTCCGGATAGTATCTCTCGATATAGAGCCAGGCCGTGTCGAGCCGCTCGTCTTCCATCTCCTGCGCGTCATCGGACGCGTCATCCTCGTCGAGATCGTCGGATGGCGCGTCGCGATCCTGGCGAAGCCGGTCGTACTCGGCGCGCGAGGCGGCATTCCCCAGGATCTCGTAAGCCTCGATGATGCGCCGGGTTATCCTGTGGGCGTTCTCCGTGTCTCCGGCATGTACGTCCGGATGATGCTTCTTGAGCAGCGCGCGATACACGGCCGCCAGGGCCCCTGGTCGATCGAGGGCAGGACGCCGAGAAGCGCGTAGTAGTCGGTTTCGCTGTTCATTCCGGCCCTCTCGGGTCCCTGCACGACTCCTGGAAGGCTCTAGACGCCAGCCGGCTTGCGCGGCGGCCACATGCGGGCGAGGTCGCCGGTCGGGTTGGAGTAGGTCGAGAAGTCTGCCTTGTCCCGCGATTCGTGGAAGTGGGCGAGCGCCCAGACGACGGTCGGGAAGGCGAGCTGCTCCCAGGGAATATCGGCCCAGTCGACCAGTGCCACTTCCTCGCTTTCGACACCGCAGGCGATGTCGGCCGTCACGAGCTTCGCACGATACATGATCTGCACCTGGCCGATTCGCGCCACGCTGTACATGGCGAGCAGCCGGTCGATCTCGATGGTGGCGCAGGCCTCTTCCAGCGCCTCGCGCCGGGCGGCCTGCTCCGTCGTCTCGCCGAGTTCCATGTAGCCGGCCGGCAGGGTCCAGAAGCCCTTGCGTGGTTCAATGGCGCGTTTGGCCAGCAGGATCTTGTCCTGCCCCCTTTCGTCGCGCCACGTGCAGACCGCACCCGCGACGACCTTGGGGTTCTGGTAGTGGATGAACTCGCAGCGTCCGCAGACCAGGCGTTCGCGATTGTCGCCGTCGGGGACCCGCTTCTCGAAATGTTCGGGCGGATCCCACGGCAGGCGCGGGCGATCGGGAGGTGTCGAAGGGGCGCTCATGGCGCCGACGCTACGCCGCCCGTATCAGCGCTGCAACGCCGGGCAGGGTCTTGCCTTCCATCCATTCGAGGAAGGCGCCGCCTGCCGTCGAGACATAAGAGAACTTCTCCTCCACGCCGGCCGCGGCGAGTGCCGCCACCGTGTCGCCGCCGCCGGCCACCGACAGAAGCTTGCCCATGCCGGTCAGCCGGGCCACCTCCTGGGCGATTGCCGCGGTGCCGGTGTCGAACGGCTTGATCTCGAAGGCGCCGAGCGGGCCGTTCCACACGACCGTCGAGCACTCGGCCAGTTCCTGCCGGTACAACTCGATCGACTTCGGCCCGACATCGAGGATCATCTTGTCGTCGGGGCAGGCATCCGCGTCGACCACGACGTGCGGTGCATCGGCCTTGAACTCATCCGCCGCCATGACGTCGACCGGCAGCAGCACCTTGCACCGGGCGGCCTTGGCCTTTTCCAGGATTTCGAGCGCCGTCGGGGCGAGATCCTTCTCGCACAGCGACTTGCCGACCTTGATCCCCTGGGCGTGCATGAAGGTGTTGGCCATGCCGCCGCCGATGATCAGCTTGTCGACCTTGCCGACGAGATTGCCCAGCAGGTCGAGCTTCGTAGAAACTTTGGCGCCGCCGACGATGGCACACACGGGACGCTTCGGATTGCCCAGCGCCTTGTCGAGCGCCTCGAGCTCTTCCTGCATCAGTCGACCAGCCACTGCCGGCAGGCGATTTGCGAGGCCCTCGGTCGAGGCATGGGCGCGGTGCGCGGTGGAGAAGGCGTCGTTGACGTAGACGTCGCCCAGCAGCGAGAGCTTGTCGATGAAGCCGGCGTCGTTCTTCTCCTCTTCCTTGTGGAAGCGGAGATTCTCGAGGAGCAGCACGTCGCCCGCCTTCATGTTGCGCACGGCGGCTTCCGCCAGCGGACCGGTACAGTCCTCCGCGAAGGCGACCGGCTTGCCCAGCGCCTTCTCCAGCGGCTCGACCAGTGGCCGCAAGGTCATCTCCGGCACGCGCTTGCCGTCGGGACGGCCGAAGTGGCTGAGCACGATCACCTTGGCGCCCTTGGCCGCCAGCTCCTTGATCGTCGGCGCCGCCCGCTCGATGCGCGTCGCATCGGTCACCTTGCCGTTCTTCATCGGCACGTTCAGGTCTACGCGCACCAGCACCCGCTTGCCGGACAGGTCGGCGGAATCGATCGTCTTGAAGGTCGTCTGCGGCATGATCTCTCTCTTGTCTGTCGGACCGGCGTCGTCGGACTGGTGTCTGGCGTTTCCGCCGTCTAGCGTTTCAGAATCACGAATACCAGCACCTCGCCCTCGCGCGTGGCGGAGACCAGTTCGTGTCCGGTCTGCCGGCAGAAGGCCGGGAAGTCGGCCTCGGCGGCGGGATCGGTCGCGCGTACCGTGAGCAGCCCGCCAGGCGCCAGTTCGCGCAGCTTGCGGTTGGCGCGCAGCACGGGAAGGGGGCAGAGCAGCCCGGTGGCATCGTATTCGAGCGTATCGGTCATCGCGGTTTGTAATATTGCATGGCTTCGGGCAGCCAGCGCCTGATGTCGGCAATGCGCGTGGTGTCGGCAGGATGCGTGCTGAGCCACTCCGCCTGCCGCTTGCCGGAACTGCCAGCGCGCATGCGCTCCCACAGGCCGACCGCCTCGCGCGGGTCGTAGCCCGCCATCGCCATCAGCACGAGGCCGATGCGGTCGGCTTCGGACTCCTGGGCGCGGGACATCGGCAGGATGTAGCCCACCGTGGCGCCGGCGCCGACCGCGGCCATCATGGCCGGGAGATAGGTGCGGCTGCGGCCGCTCACCGTCGCCGACAGGGCGACCGCGGCGGCGGCGGTGCCGACCGACGCCACCATCTGGTCGCTCATGCGCTCGGCGCCGTGACGCGCCAGAGCATGTGCCACTTCGTGGGCGATCACGACCGCCATGCCGGCCTCGGTCTTGGTGATCGGCAGCAACCCCGTATAGACCACGACCTTGCCGCCGGGCAGGCAGAAGGCATTGGGCTCGTTCTTGTCGACGGTCTTGAATTCCCAGCGGAAGCGCGGCGCGCGCCACAGCTCCTGCGGTGGATGCTCGGCGGCATTGGCGATGCGGCGGCCGACCTTCTCGACGAGTGCACTCGTTTGCGCATCGCGCGACAGGGGCTCCTTGTTGAGAACCTCGCGGTAGGCCTGCAGGCCCATCTCCCGTTCCTCGTTCTCGCTCACGAGCATCATCTGGGACCGGCCGGAGACCGGGGCGGTTTCGCACGCAGCGAGCAGAGACGCGAGGCCGCACACGATCAGCAGGGAGCGCAGGATGGGGTGCATGGGCCGGAGTCTAGGGGCCTGTTCGCGCGCGGTCGAGCGTGCGTCAGTCGGCGAAGAAACCCGGTCCGCCGCGTTGCCTGAGTTCTTCGCCGGCATCGCGTCCGAGGGCGGCGGCCTCGGCGATCGGGCCGCGCCGCTCCGTCGCGAACACCTGCGATCCGTCGGGTCGCGCAATCAGGCCGCGCAGGTGAAGTTCGCCGTCGGTCAGGATCGCGTGTCCCGCGATCGGCGTGCGGCAGGATCCGTCGAGCACGACCAGCATCGCATGTTCGGCACGCACGCACACGGCAGTGGCCTCGTGATGGATCGCGGTAAGCCAGCCGCGCGTCCGTGCATCGTCCGCGCGCGTCTCGATGCACACCGCACCCTGGCCGACCGCCGGCAGCATCTCGCTTTCGGGGATGGCCGTGCCGACACCGGTCCTGCCCAGCCGGTTGAGCCCGGCGAGCGCCAGGATCGTCGCCTGAACCGTGCCGTCGGCGCGCTTCGCCAGCCGCGTGTCGACATTGCCGCGCAAGGTGACGATCCGCAGGTCCGGACGGCGATGCAGCAGCAACGCCTTGCGACGCAGCGCCGAGGTGCCGACGATGGCGCCCTGCGGCAACTGGTCGATGCGCGCGAGATCGCCGGCGATCAACACGTCGCGCGCGTCTTCGCGCGGCAGGAACGCCGAGATTGTCAGCCCGGGCGGTTGCGCCGTCGGCATGTCCTTCATGCTGTGGACGGCGGCGTCGATGCGACCCTGCAGCAGGGCCTCCTCGATCTCCTTGACGAACAGTCCCTTGCCGCCGGCTTCGGAGAGTGGCCGGTCCTGGATCACGTCGCCCGTGGTCTTGATCACCACGATCTCGATGGCGCCGGGCGCCGCGAGCGCGGGTACGGCATTGGCCAGGGCGTCGCGCACCAGGCCGGTCTGGGTGAGGGCGAGAGGGCTGCCGCGGGTGCCGAGCCGGAGGAGGGGGGCCGTCATGGCCGTTGCTCTAGCGCAGGGCACTCCGTCACGCCAGAAGGCGTGGTGCCGACAGGTCGCGGCCGGTGGGAGTTGCGGGGCCGCGGGGCCGCAGGCAAGAAGACGGCGAACAGAGCGCGAGCATGAGCCAGGATCTCGAAATCGTACCGTTGTTTGCCACGCCGCTCGTCGTCCACGACGTGCCGGACGCGGCTGCGTTGAATGCCGATCTGAGACGGGTCATCGCCGAGCGCGAAAAATCCCACCCCGGCACGCAGGCGTCGAACGAAGGCGGCTGGCAGTCGACCTGGGACATGGAGCGCTGGGGCGGCGTGCCGGCGCTGAAGCTGCTGGCCATCGCCCGCAACGTCGCCAATCGCGTGACGATCGACCGGTCGGGCAATGCCGGCGGCGGGCCCCATCCCGGCGTGTTCGCGGTGACGTGGCGCGCCAACATGTGGGCCAACGTCAATCGTAGCGGCCACGGCAACCTGCCGCACACCCATCCCGGCGCCTTCTGGTCGGGAGTCTATTATGTCGACGATGGCGGCATCGCCGCCGATCCGTCGCTGGGCGGGGCCCTCGAATTCCTCGATCCGCGCGGGGCCGGCCCGGTTATGTATGCGCCGCATCTCGGCTTCGCGATGAAGGGCGGCCTGTCGGGCGGCGCCAACGAGGTCCTGCAGCCGAAGGCCGGCCGGATGGTCCTGTTTCCGTCGTGGCTGCTCCACCAGGTCCGCCACTATCGCGGCACGGCCGAACGCATCTCGATCGCGTTCAACCTGAACCTCTGAGGTCCGGACGATCCGTCGTCTGGCGCCCCGGCGTGCGGGCCGCTAGAAGTCCCGCATGCGCGTGCTGGGCATCGAAACGAGCTGTGACGAGACCGCCGTGGCCGTCGTCGAAGGTGCGGCCGGGGCGCAGCCGGTCGGCCGCATCCTGTCGAATACGGTCTACAGCCAGCTCACCGAGCATCGGCGGTTCGGTGGCGTGGTGCCCGAGATCGCCGCGCGGGCGCATCTCGAGCGCATCGACGGGCTGGTCGCCCAGGCTCTCGATGAAGCGGGCGTCGGGTTGGGCGATCTCGACGCCATCGCCGCCACCGGCGGGCCGGGGCTTATCGGCGGCGTGATGGTGGGCGTCATGACGGCAAAGGCGCTGGCCTTCGCGCACGACAAGCCCTTCATCGCGGTCAACCATCTCGAAGGCCACGCGCTGTCCGTACGTCTGACCGAACCGGTCGAATTTCCCTATCTCCTGCTGCTGGTGTCGGGCGGCCATTGCCAGCTCCTCACGGTGCGCGGTCCCGGCGACTTCACACGGCTGGGCACGACCATCGACGATGCGGCGGGCGAGTGTTTCGACAAGACCGCGAAGCTGCTCGGGCTGGGCTTCCCCGGCGGACCCGCCGTCGAGCGGGCGGCCGCCGGCGGCGACCCGCGCCGCTTCGCGCTGCCGCGGCCGATGTGGCGCAAGCTCGGCTGCGACTTCTCCTTTTCCGGTCTGAAGACCGCCGTACGCCAGACGGTCGAGAAGCTCCCGGCCGACGATCCGCGCGCCGTCGCCGATCTCTGCGCCTCCTTCCAGCGCACCGTGGGCGACGTCTTCGCCGACCGCTGCACCAATGCGCTCGCGCTGGCGCCCTCGCCGACGCTCGTGGTGGCGGGCGGCGTCGCGGCCAATGTCTATCTGCGCGGCCGACTGGAAGAGGTCGCGGCGGCGCATGGCGCGAGGCTGGTCGCGCCGCCGGTCCGGCTCTGCACCGACAATGGCGCCATGATCGCCTGGGCCGGCGTCGAACGGCTGCGCCTCGGTCGAGTCGATTCGCTCGATTTCCGTCCCCGGCCGCGCTGGCCGCTCGATCCCGCCGCCGCCAATCGGATGTAGAGTGCCGCCATGAGCCAGGCCCTGCCCGCCTTCGAAACCGTCGCCGCCTTCGCGACGCCGATCCTGATCGCCGATCTTCCCGAGGGGCCGCAGCTCAATGCCGCGCTGATCCCGGTCCTGGCGAAGCGCGAGGCCGAGCAACCGAACGAGCCGCACAGCACGCTGGGCGGCTGGCAGTCGACCTGGGATCTCGACAAATGGGCCGGCGTTCCGGCAATCAAGCTGCTGGCGATCGCGCGCAACATCGCCAACCGCAGCACCAGCGACCGCGAGGGCAATGCGGTTACCATCGCGTGGAAGGCCAATATCTGGGCCAACATCAACCGCGGCGGCCACGGCAACGAATTCCATTCCCATCCCGGCAGCTATTGGTCGGGCGTCTACTATGTCGACGATGGCGGCATCCCGGCCGATCCGTCGCTGGGCGGCGAACTCGAGTTCATGGATCCGCGCGGCCCCGCGCCGGCGATGTATGCGCCCTATCTCGCCTTCAGCCTGCCGGGCGGCCTGTCGGTCGGCACCAACCAGACCATCTCGCCCCGCGCCGGGCGACTGGTGATGTTCCCGTCCTGGGTGCTGCACCAGGTGCGGCCCTATCGCGGCACCGCCCAGCGCATCTCCATCGCCTTCAATCTCAGCCTGTGAGCGAGATCGCCCATATCGGCGTCGTCGGCGGCGGTGCCTGGGGAACGGCGCTGGCCTGTCTCGGTCGCCGTGCCGGTCGCAAGGTCACCCTCTGGTCGCGCGATCGCAGTGTTTCGGCGGCGATCGCGCACGACCGTCGCAACGAGATTTACCTGCCGGGACAATCGCTCGACGCCGGCATCGAGGCGGCAACGGACTTGGTCGAGCTTGCCGATTGCGATGTGATCCTCCTCGTTTGTCCGGCCCAGGCCGTGCGGACCGTGGCGCGCGAGCTGCCGGGAAATGGCCCCGTGGTGATCTGCGCCAAGGGCATCGAGGCCACGAGCGGCCTGCTGATGCCCGAGGTGCTGGGCGAGGTCCTGCCGGGTCGCGCCATCGCCATGCTCTCGGGTCCGAGCTTCGCGGAGGAGGCGGTGCAGGGTCTTCCCACCGCGGTCAGCATCGCCACTGCCGATGCCGCACTCGGCCGCGACCTGGCGGCTTCGCTCGCCGCCGGCATGTTCCGGCCCTACTGGACCGACGACGTGGTGGGCGTCTCGCTGGGTGGCGCGGTGAAGAACGTGCTGGCCATCGCGGCCGGCATCGTCGAGGGCCGCGGCCTCGGCCACAACGCCGCCGCCGCGCTGATCACCCGCGGCTTCGCCGAGATGGCGCGGCTGGGGCTCGCCCTTGGGGCCAATCTGGAGACGCTGACGGGGCTGAGCGGCCTCGGCGATCTCGTGCTCACCTGTCACGGGCCGCTGTCGCGCAATCGCTCGCTCGGCGCCGCCCTGGGCCAGGGCACGTCGCTCGAGGCCTACATGAAGGGCCGGCGGCAGGTGGTCGAAGGCGCGGCGACGGCGCCGGCGGTTCTGCAGCGCGCGGCGAAGCTCGGCATCGAGATGCCGATCTGCATCGCCGTCGATGCTATCCTGCATCACGGCGCGGATCTCGACGGCTCGATCCGAGTGCTGCTGGCGCGCCCGCTGCGGCGTGAAGGCAAGTAGGAAAGCGGGGGAAACGAAATGTCTTACTGGCTCATCAAGTCCGAGCCCTCTGTCTATTCCTGGACGCAGTTCGTGAAGGACGGCCAGACCTCCTGGACGGGGGTGCGCAACGCCCAGGCCGCGATCAACCTCAAGGCGATGAAGCCCGGCGACCGCTGCTTCTTCTACCATTCGAACGAGGGCAGGGAGATCGTCGGCATCGCCGAGGTCGTGAAGGCCGCCTATCCCGACCCCACCGACAAGGCGGGCAAGGCCGTGACCGTCGACGTGAAGCCGGTCGGGCCGGTGAAGACGCAGGTGACGCTGGCGGCGATCAAGGCCGATCCGAATCTCGCGGATTTCGGGCTGGTGCGCCAGTCGCGCTTGTCAGTGGTGCCGGTCTCCGCCGAGCAGTGGAAGCTGATCGAGAAGATGGCGAAGTAAGCAGCAGCCCGGTCATGATCGACAATACCCGCGGCATCGTCGCGATGCTGGCGTCGGTCGTCGTCTTCATCTTCAACGATGCGCTGATCAAGCTCGCCGCCGAGAACATGCCGTCGGTCCAGGCGATCGGCGTGCGCGGGCTCTTCGCCACGCTCTGGTGCGGGCTGGCGCTGATGGCGACCGGGGCCTGGCGCAAGATCGCCTACGCGGTCCATCCCAGGGTCATGCTGCGCAGCGGCCTGGAGGCGGCGGCGGCCATCATCTATCTGATCGCGCTGTTCCAGATCCCCTTCGCGATCGCCACGGCGGTCAACCTCTCGATGCCGCTCATCCTGACCGTTCTGGCCGTGTTCGTCCTGAAGGAGGATGTGCGCTGGCGGCGCTGGACCGCGGTCGGCGTGGGGTTCGTCGGCGTGCTTCTGGTCATCCAGCCGCGGCCGGGCGACATCAACGGCTGGACCTGGGTGGCGCTCACCGGGACCTGTCTCAGCGCTTGTCGCGACGTCGTCGCCCGCCACCTGCCACCTGCCGTGCCGACGCTCGTCGTTTCCTTCTCCACGGCGATCACGGTCGCGATCGTCGGCTGCATCTGGGCTCTCCTGGAAGGCTGGCAGCCGATCGAGGCGCGGGCCTGGGGCTATCTCGTCGCCTCGTCGCTGCTGCTGGCCATGGGATACCAGTTCCTCGTGATCGCGCTGCGCTCGGGCGGCGAGATCTCGGTGATGGCGCCGTTCCGCTATTCCTCGATCCTGTGGGCGCTCGCCATCGGCTACATCGTGTGGGGCGAGGTCCCCAACACCCTAGCGCTCGCCGGCATCGCCGTCGTCGTGGCGTCCGGCCTCTACATCCTCCACCGCGAGCGGGTGAAGAGTTAACGGAGCGATCAACGTCATCACGTCCTCTCCGCCACGAATTGGGGGAGAGGAAGGGGCCCATTGCGAAGCAATGGGTAGGTGAGGTGGTGCCAGACGAGAATGAGATGCGCGGGTAGGGATAGCTGAGGCCCACCTCACCCTCCCCGCTTCGCGGGTCCCCTCCCTCTCCCCCCACTTCAGCGCCTTCAAGGCGCTTGCGCGGGCGGAGAGGGCCAAGACCCTACCGCGCCACCCACGCCTCGTAGTCGCGCGCGACCTCGTCGACGGCGGTGTTGTAGAAGCGCTTGCCGTGCTCGGGCGTGGCCTGGTTGGGATCGGATCCGATGCGGCCGTCCGGGAAGGCGCGGCGGTAGTCTTCCGCGTCGGCGAAGGTGCCGGTCGGCGCGATGCGCGGCTCCATCTCCTTGCGCTGGATGGTCTCCGGATACTTGTACCAGGTGAGGGCTACCTCGGAGGCGGTGGCGTGGCTGCCCTCGCCGGTCGGGTAGAGTTCGGCGCTCAACCGCTTGATGCCGGGACCGTCCCACCAGTTGCGGAGCGCGCACTTGATGGAGGGCTGGTTGCTCATCCGCTCCATCGAGCGCTCGGCATAGATCTCGGAGAAGGCGGCGGTGACGGTGGCGATGTTGCCGCCGTGCCCGTTCACGAAGAAGAAGCGCGTGAAGCCGTGGCGCGCCAGCGAGACCACCGTGTCGCGCACGACCGCGATCAGGGTGGTCGGCTTCAGGGTGATCGAGCCTGCGAAGTCGAGATGATGCTGCGCCATGCCGACCGAGATGGTCGGCGCCACCAGCGCGCCCACCTTCTCGCCGGCGCCGTGGGCGATCATTTCCGCCGTCAGCGCGTCGGTGCCGATCAGGCCCGTCGGGCCGTGCTGCTCGGTCGAGCCGATGGGAATGATGATCCCGGTCTTGGTCTTGAGATAGTCGTCGACGAACTGCCAAGTCTTGAGCTGAAGCTGCACGAACCGAACTCCTGTGATCTCCTCACAGGATGCGTCGCTTCATGCGGCGAGACAAGGATGTCGCCGTCGCGCCGGTGACCCAGTCAGCCTCGCGAGTAGTGGACCTGCTGCTCGCGCAGGTGCCGCCACTGCGTGTCCTGTTCCGTCTCCTCGAGATAGTGCGCAGTCATGCTGACGGTGCGCGGCATGATGATGAACAGGCGGGCCGCCCGCCAGGGAATGCCCATGTCGAGGATCAGCGCCGCCGCGACACCGTCGAGGTTGAGCGGCACCGGCGCGCCCTTGTTCGTGCGGATCCTGCCCTCGAGCATTGTCGCGAGCTTGCAGTAGGTGCCGAAGACGCCTTCCTCGCGGGCGATGTCGAGCAGCATCGGCGAGCGCGGATCGCGGGCATGGAGCGGAATGCCGAAGCCCGGCAGGCGCGCGCCGCGTGCGCGGGTCTCGGCGATCATGTCGTCGGCGATCTTCTCCCGAAGCGCGTCGTCCGGCGCAGTCGTTTTCGCCGCTTCGGTGCAGCGCTCGA
>JAGNNA010000418.1 GCA_017990895.1 Reyranella sp. | reverse complement strand
CCCGAAGCCATGGACGGGAACACCGCCGTCATCATGTGCGAGCGCGAATCCAGCGACGCGGCCGGCGCGTATCCCATCACGCCGTCCACCCAGATGGGCGAATATTGGGCGGAAATGGCCGGCGCCGGCCACATCAACGTTTCGGGCCGCCCGCTCATCTTCGTGGAGCCGGAAGGCGAACACGCCGCCGCCGGGGTTACCGCCGGCATGTCCATGGCCGGCCTGCGCGCCTCGAACTTTTCCTCGGGGCAGGGCATCGCCTACATGCACGAATCGCTCTACGGCGCCGTGGGCAAACGCCTCCCGTACATCCTTAACGTCGGCTGCCGCGCCATCACCAAGTCAACCCTCAACGTGCACGCCGGGCATGACGATTACCACCTGATGGACGACACCGGCTTCTTCCAGGTCATGGCCAAGAGCGCGCAGGAAGCGGCCGACCTGAACATCATCTCCCGCAAGGTGGCCGAGCTGGCGCTGACCCCCGGCGCGGTGGGCCAGGACGGCTTCCTGACCACCCACCTGATCGAAACCCTGCGCGTGCCGGAACGCGCCCTGATCGAGGAGTTCCTCGGCCATCCCGAGGATATCATCGACTGCCCGACCCCCGCCCAGAAGATGATGTACGGCCCGCAGCGCCGCCGCGTGCCCGTGCTGTGGGACGTGGACAACCCGGTCGTCGCCGGCTGCGTGCAGAACCAGGACTCGTACATGCAGTCCGTCGCCGCGCAGCGCCCGTACTTCTTCGAGCATATCCGCGACCTGACCGATACATGCATGGCCGAATACGCCGGCCTGACCGGACGCCAGTACAAGCGCGTGATGGGCTACCGCGTCGAGGACGCCGAGTACATCATTCTCGGTATGGGCTCGCTCATGGGCACCGCCGAGGCGGTGGTCGACTACCTTCGCGCCACGCGCGGGCTCAAGGTCGGTGTCGTCAACATGACGATGTACCGGCCGTTCCCGAGCGACTTGGTCGGCGAAATCCTCAAGGGCCGCAAAGGTGTGGTTGTGCTCGAGCGCACCGACCAGCCGCTGGCCGAGGACCTGCCCCTCATTCGCGAAATCCGCGCGACCGTCAGCAAGTGCCTCGAAAACGGCATGGCCGGCGGCACGGGCTCGCAGCGCTATCCGCACCACGCCATGTACGCCAAGCTCTCCGACGCCCCCGTGCTCTACTCGGGCTGCTTCGGGATGGGCAGTCGCGACCTTCAGCCCGGCGACGTGATCGGCGCCGTGGAAAACATGCTGCCCGGCGGCGCGCAGCGGAAGTTCTTCTATCTCTCGATTGATTTCGTGCGCGATCAGGCGGCGACGCCCAAGCAGGAAATCTTCATGAACCAGATCCGCGAGGGCTACCCCAAGATCAAGGAAATGCAGATCAAGGGCAGCGAGAACCCGAACCTGCTGCCCAAGGGCGCGATCACCGTGCGCATGCACTCGGTCGGCGGCTGGGGCGCGATCACCACCGGCAAGAACCTTGCCGTCACCCTCAACGAGCTGCTCGGCTACGACATCAAGGCCAACCCCAAGTACGGCTCCGAGAAGAAGGGCCAGCCCACGACCTACTATCTCTCCGCCGCGCCCGAGCCGATCAAGATCAACTGCGAGTACCACTTCGTGGACGCGGTGCTCTCGCCAGACCCCAACGTGTTCGGCCACTCCAATCCGCTCTTCGGGCTCAAGGAGGGCGGGGTGTTCATCTGGCAGGCCGACGCCGAGCTGACCACACCCGAGGCAGTCTGGGCGCGCATTCCCGCGCAGTATCAGCGCTTCATCATCGAGAAGAAGATCAAGGTCTGCTACCTCGACGCCTTCAAGATCGCTCGCGAGGAGGCCTCCGACGAGGAACTCCAGCTCCGCATGCAGGGCAACGCCTTCCAGGGGGCGTTCTTCAAAGCCTCCTCGGTCATGGCCTCGGCCAACTTCACCGAGGAAACCCTCTTCAAGGCCATTCGTGATCAGCTCACCCACAAGTTCGGGGGCAAGGGCGCGCGCGTCGTCGAAAACAACATGAAGGTGGTGCGCCGCGGTTTTGACGAGCTGAAGGTAATGCCCGCGCTGCCCGTCGGCGCCGGCAAGGAATCCCTCCGCAAGGAGGCCTCCCTGCCCGTGATGCTCAAGAGCATGAAGGGCAGCAGCGACGCCAAGACCGACATCCATCGCTTCTGGGAGCAGACCGGCAGCTTCTACGCCGGCGGCAAGCCCAACGACAATCTGGCCGATCCCTTCAACGCCATGAGCCTCATCCCCGCGGCCACGGGCGTCTTCCGCGACATGACCAGCATCCGCTTCTCGCACCCGGTCTGGAACGCGGAAAAGTGCACCGCCTGCGGCGACTGCTTCACTGTCTGCCCGGACTCCGCCATCCCCGGACTTGCCTGCTCCGTCGCCGACGCCTTCGACACCGGCCTGAAGCGCATGCAGAAGCAGGGCCTGGAAACGGCGTTGCTGCCCAAGGCCGTGCGCGCCCTCGAAAAGCGCATGCGCGCCATGACCCCGGGGGCCAACGGTTCCTCGGTCGACGCCACCGGCTTGATGGACAAGGCCATCGAGGAGATGCTGGCCGACACGCCCGCCGCCGAGCGCGACCCCCTGCGCAAGGAATTCGACGGCTTCCGCACCGCGATGGGCGGCTTCAAGTTCTCGATGACCAAGCCGTACTGGAATCAGAAGGAAGCCAAGCAGGTCGGCACCGGCGGTCTCTTCGCCATCACCGTCAATCCCTTCACCTGCAAAGGCTGCATGCTCTGCGTCGACGTCTGCGAAGACGAAGCGCTGACCGTGGCCCCGCAGACCGAGACCTCTGTCGCCAAGCTGCGGAACGATTGGGACTTCTGGCAGGCGCTGCCCAACACCTCGCGTGATTTCATCCGCGTCGAGGACATGGACGAGAAGATCGGCGCGCTGGAAACCATGCTGCTGGACAAGAGCATCTACAGCTCGATGGTCTGCGGCGACGGATCCTGCACGGGCTGCGGTGAGAAGACGATCCTGCACCTTTTCACGAGCACGATCACCGCGCTGATGCAGCCGCGCGTCAAGAAGCAGATCGACGAGATCGACAACCTGATCGGCGCCCTCGAGAAGAAGATTCGCGAACGCCTCGCCGCCACGGTGGACGTCAGCGACCTCGCCGCCCTGCAGCGGGCGGTCGACGGCCACGCCGGTGCCGATCTCAAGCTCTCGTCCCTCGCCGCCGAGATGGACAAGGGCAAGGCCGGCACGCCGCTGGATCAGGACTGGCTCAAGGGCGTGACCCGTCTCATCGCCCGCCTGAAGGATCTCAAGTGGCGTTATGTCGAGGGCCCGGCCCGCAACGGCCGCTCCAAGATGGGCTTCGTCAACTCGACCGGCTGCTCCTCGGTGTACGGATCCTCCTGGCCCTATAATCCCTATCCCTTCCCCTGGACCAACCACCTCTTCCAGGACTCGCCCTCGGTGGCGATGGGGGTTTTCGAAGGTCACATGGTCAAGATGGCCGACGACTTCAAGACCCTGCGCCTGGCGCGGGCCGAGGCCGCGGGCGATCCCGATCATGCCAAGTTCGCCAAGGAAACGCAGTACTTCGACTGGAAGGAATTCACCGACGAGGAGTATCTGCTCTGCCCGCCCGTCTGCGCGATCGGCGGGGACGGCGCGATGTATGACATTGGCTTCCAGAACCTCTCCCGCATGCTGATGTCCGGCCGGCCCATCAAGGTGCTCGTGCTCGACACCCAGGTCTATTCCAACACGGGCGGCCAGGCCTGCACCTCCGGCTTCATCGGCCAGGTGTCCGACATGGCGCCGTACGGCAAGGCCTGGAAGGGCAAGAGCGAGATCCGCAAGGAGATGAGCCTCATCGGCGCCGCGCACCGCTCCGCCTTCGTACTGCAGGGCAACACCTCCAACTACACGCATCTGCTGGAGGGCTTCATCGACGGCATCAATTCCCGCCGACCGGCCCTGTTCAACGTGTACGCGGTCTGCCAGCCCGAACACGGCGTGCCGGACGACGCTTCCGTGTACCGCAGCCGCATGGCGCTTGAATCACGCGCCTATCCCGTGCTGCGCTTCGATCCGGACGCCGGCAAGGACTGGCAGGAATGCATCAACCTCGACGGCAACCCCGCGCTCGACCAGGACTGGCCGACCTACACG
>JAGNNA010000417.1 GCA_017990895.1 Reyranella sp. | reverse complement strand
GACTTCCGCGCAGCCCATGCGCACGTAGTCGTCTGCCATATCCTGCGTGACTTCCTGCGCCGCGGGGCCTTCGGGCTGGCTCCAGATCACGCCCTCGCGAATGTTGGCGCGCGCCAGCGGCACGTCCTGGAAGTTGAACGCCTCGGTCTTGGCGCGGCGCGAACAGGCGGCGATCATCACGTGGGTGACGGCCTCGTTGGCGATATCGTCGCGGATCATCTGCACCCCGGCCGCGTCGCACAGGAAGTCGTGCTCGCGCACGACCTTCATCTTGCCTTCCTTCTGCGCGACCATCGCCATCTGCTTCGTGTTCAACCGTTCGCCGATGCCGCAGCCGCGGCAGATATAGGCCGCGGTCTTCATTTCACGCATTGCACTCATTGCGCCACCTCCACCGCAGCCGCCTTGTTGACGACCTGGATCGCGCGCAGCGCCGTCGCGGTCGCCTGCTGCACCGAGCGGTTGACGTCCAGCGCGCCCGAGGCGCAGCCGGCGCCGAGGATGCCGCCGCCCGCGGAACCTTCGAGGAAGCCGCTGGAATCGGCAATGACATCGGCGGGAATATCGGCCCCTTTCACCGACGGCTCCATGCCGACCGCGAGGACGACGAGGTCGTGTTCCGCTGCATAGCGGTGATAGCCTTCGGTGTCCACGCCGTGCAGGATCAAGGCGCCGGTCTTGTCGTCCTGCGCGATGCGCGCGACCTTGGACTTGACGAACCTGACCGTCGGATCCTGCAGCACTTTGCGGTAGAAATCCTCGAAGCGGTCGATGGCGCGAATGTCGATGTAGTAGATCGTCGACTTGCCGCCCTCGCCGTATGCCTCGCGCACGTATTGCGTCTGCTTCAGCGACGCCATGCAGCAGATGCGCGAGCAGTGGCGCAGGTGGTTTTCGTCGCGCGAGCCGGCGCACTGGATGAACGCGATGTTGGTCGCGGGCTCGCCGTCGAACGGGCGCAGGATCTTGCCGCCGGTCGGGCCGTGCGGATCGCACATGCGCTCGAACTCGACCGAGGTGACGACGTTGGCGAACCGGTCGTAGCCGTAGGGCTGGATCTTCGCCGCGTCGTACGGCTGCCAGCCGGTGGCCCACACCACCGCGCCGACCTTGATCTCGATCAATTCCTCCTTCATGTCGAGGTCGATGGCGCCGACCTTGCAGGCCGCCCTCGCCTTCTCCCCGTCCGGCGTGCCGACGATCGACGCGTCGACGACGTAGCGCTGCGGGTAGGCCATCGCGTGCGGCAGGTACGCGGCCTTCATCTTGTTCAGCCCGTAGTTGTACGGGTTCGGAATCTCGGCGCTCACCGCCTTCGCGCAATCCCCGCAGGCCGTGCATTGCGCGGTGACGTGGCGCGGCGCAATCTTCAGCGTGGCCGTGTAGTCGCCGCGCGTGCCCTCGATGGCGACCACTTCGGCCATGGTCAGCACGCGCACGTTGCGGTTGCCCTTGAGGCGGCGCAGGTTGATCTCCAGTCCGCACACCGGATGGCACAACTTGGGAAAGTAGCGATAGAGGAGCGCGGTGCGCCCCCCCAGCGTCGGCAGTTTCTCGGCGAGGATCACCTGCTTGCCGCACTCGGCCGCCTCGAGCGCGACCGTCAGGCCTGAGATGCCGCCACCCACGACGAGTATCGTCTGGCTGGTCGGGATTGGAGCCGTCATCGAACCTCCGCTGATGTTCCTGCGCAGCGCACAAGAGTCGTTTCCGCGCTCTCGATAGGTACCATGGCGGAAAAGCGATCGTCAATCCTCCCTGCGGGGGAGTCACCCAACTCCGATCGGGTATTTACGGATCGCGGTCGCGAACGTAAAAAGTCAGGCTGTCGAAGTCCGCCAGCAAAGTGAGGATAGGGGTGACGAAGATCCGTGTGCCGACGCGCCACTGCGCAGACGCAACCACTCCGGGCCAGGGGGACGCGTGGACGCCGGCACGAACCTGACGGCGCTGGTGGTATGGAGCGGCTTCGGCCTCGCCGTGCTCTTCGGCGCGGTGGCCGCCAAGACCAACTTCTGCACCATGGGCGCCGTCTCCGACGTGGTCAACATGGGCAACTGGGGCCGGATGCGGATGTGGCTGCTGGCCATGGCCATCGCCATCATCGGCGCCAATGCCCTGCACGCCGCGGGCCTGGTGGACCTCTCGAAGTCGATCTACCAGCGGCCCACCCTGACCTGGCTCTCCTCGATCGTCGGCGGCCTGTGCTTCGGCGTCGGGATGACCCTCGGCTCCGGCTGCGTCAACAAGACGCTGATCCGCGTCGGCGGGGGCAGCCTGCGCTCGCTGGTCGTGCTGCTCGTCGTCGCCATCACGGCGTACGCGACCATCAAAGGCCTCTTCGGACAGTGGCGGGCAAGCTGGCTAGACCCCGTGGCGATCAACTTCGGCGCGCACGGGATGCGCGGCCAGGATCTGCCGTCGCTGCTCGCCGGGCTGGCGGGCGTGGCGCCGCGGACCGCCGTCGTGGCGACGGCCGCGGTGCTGGCCGGCGGCCTGCTGCTGTTCGTGTTCAAGGACGCCCGCTTCCGCAGGAACCGGAACCAGATTCTCGGTGGAGTCACGATAGGCCTGCTGGTCACCGCCGGCTGGTACGTGTCGGGACACCTGGGCTTCGGCGAGAATCCGGAGACGCTGGAGATGGTCTACTTCGCCACCAACACCCGGGCGGCGGAGTCGTTCAGCTTTGTCGCGCCCGCCGCCTACGGGCTCGAACTGTTCATGCTGTGGACCGACAAGTCGCTCGGCATGACCTTCGGCATCGCCTCCGCGCTGGGCATCGTCGCCGGTTCGTTCGCGTACGCGATCGCAACCCGGACGTTCAGCCTCGAGGGCTTCGCCTCGGCCGGCGACACGCGCAATCACCTGCTGGGCGGCGTGCTGATGGGTTTCGGCGGCGTCACCGCGCTGGGCTGCACGATCGGACAAGGCGTGACCGGGCTCTCGACGCTGGCGCTGGGATCGCTCATCACGCTGCTCGCGATCATCGCCGGGGCCGCGGCGACGATGAAGTACTTGTACTGGCGGGAAGAGCGCGAGTCGAATCGGCTTGAGATAAATCAAGCCGGACCTGCTGCTTGAGAAAACCCTGCGCGCAATGGTCCAACGGCGCGCGGATGCCTGCTATGCTCTCCGCGCACCGGGGAGGCGGATGCCCTTGTGATGCGAGTTTTTGACAACAGAAACGCAACCCGAAGTTCTGCAAGACAAGGAGACCAGAATGAAACGATCGAGAGAATTGTTGATGGGCCTGGCGCTGTGCGGGGTGTCGGCCTGGGCGGCCGCGGAGGTATCGCCAGTGCGCAGCATGGCCGCGGCCTGCGCCAACTGCCACGGCACCGATGGGTTCGCCCAACCCGGCATGGATACGCTGGCCGGTCAGGCCAAGGACGCGCTGCTCAAGAAGCTGCTGGACTTCAAGACCGGCGCGAAGCCGGCGACGGTCATGCACCAGCTCGCCAAGGGCTATTCGGACGCGCAACTCGAACAACTGGCCGGCTACTTCGCCGCGCAGAAAAAGTAAGGGGGACATCATGAAACGACGTCAGTTTGTACGAACCGTCGGCGCCGTCTCGGCGCTGGGCGCGGTCGGCACGCTCGGCCTGGTGGCGGGTTGCGCGACCACCGGCGCCGGCAGCGGGCCGAAGGTCGTGGTGGTGGGTGGCGGCTACGGCGGCGCGACGGCCGCGAAGTACGTCCGCATGTGGTCGGACGGCGGCATCCAGGTCACGCTGGTGGAGCCCAACGCATCGTTCATCTCCTGCCCGATCTCCAATCTGGTGCTGGGCGGCAGCAAGACCATGGCCGACATCACGACGCCCTACGACAATCTGGCCCGGCGGCATGGGGTCAAGCTGGTGCGCGACACGGTCGTCGCCATCGACGCGGACAAGCGACTGGTCAGGCTGGCCGGCGGCGGCGAGTTGCCCTACGACCGGCTGATCCTCTCGCCCGGCGTCGACTTCATGTGGGAAACGCTGCCGGGCATGGCGCGACCCGGCGCGCAGGACAAGGTGCTGCACTCGTGGAAGGCCGGCGCCCAGACGGTGGCGCTGCGCCGGCAGCTCGAAGCGATGCGCGACGGCGGCGTCTACGCGCTGTCGATTCCGCTCGCCCCGTACCGGTGCCCGCCCGGCCCGTACGAGCGCGCC
>JAGNNA010000089.1 GCA_017990895.1 Reyranella sp. | reverse complement strand
GCGGATGCCTTGCGACAGCATTGCGAGCGCGGCCTCGCCCGATTGGGCGAAGTGCATGACGTACAAGCCCTGCCGGACTTCCCGGCGGAACTGCTGGCGGAACAGCTCGGCGACGTCTGCCTCGTCATCGACCACCAGGATGCTCACGCTCATCGTCGCTCCCCCCGCTCAGGCCGCCACCCGTCGCATGCGCGGCAAGCGGATCGTCAACTCGGAAAAGTGGCCGGGCTCGCTCTCGACCTCGATCGAGCCGCCATGCTGCTGTGTGACGATGTCATAACTGATCGAGAGGCCCAGCCCGGTGCCCTCGCCGGTCGGCTTGGTGGTGAAGAAGGGCTGGAACAGCCTGTCGCGAACCTCCGGCGTCATGCCCGTGCCGTTGTCGTGCACCCGGATCTCGACCGCATCACCGAGGTCGTGGGTGGCGACCATGAGGACCGGGCGGTAGTCGGGCTCGGCGGCCTCGCGCTGGCGCTTGCGCAGTGCATAGAAGCCGTTGCCGAACAGGTTGAGCAGCACCCGTGTCACGTCCTGCGGCACCAGCTCGATCGGCCTCGGCGCCGCGGCGAAGTCCCGTTCGAGCGTCACATTGAAGCCCGGATCCTGCGCCCGCGTCCCATGATACGCGAGATTGAGCGCCTCCTCGACCAGACGGTTGATGTCGCTGCTCTGCCAGTCGCCGGTACCGCCGCGCGAATGCGCCAGCATGCTCTTGACGATGCCGTCGGCGCGCCTTCCGTGCTCGACGATCTTGGCGAGGTTGCCGGTCAGCAAGTCCATAGTCTCCTGAAGCTCGGAGCGCCTTTCGTCGTCCGTCCCGGTCATCAGCGCCTCGACGGCCTGCTTCAGCTCATCGAGCAGCTCGCTCGACAGGCTGGCGAAGTTGTTGACGAAATTCAGCGGGTTCTTGATCTCATGCGCAATGCCCGCCGTCAGCTGACCGAGCGAGGCCATCTTTTCGGCCTGAATCAGGTTAGCCTGCGCCGCCTTCAGGCGCTCGAGCGAGTCGCGCAGCTCGGTGAACAGGCGCACGTTCTCGATGGCGATTACGGCTTGCGCGGCGAAAGCCTCCAGCAACTCGATCTGCTTTGGCGCGAAGGGACCCGCAACAGTCCTTCGCAGCAGGATGCACCCGATGGCAACGCCTTCACGAAGCATCGGGGCCGCGAGTGCGGCGCGGGCGCCTGAACCGGCTGCCAGCGTCTGCGAGCTCGCAAAGTCATTCGCGTGGAGGGTCCTCAAGTCGGGAATATGGGTGGTGCGAGCGTCGATGATGGCGCGTCCGCTGATCGAACTGCGATCCAGCGCATTGCGGCCCAGCACGAAAGGCATTCCTCCCTCGTGCGAAGCCCGGATGAACTCATCGTCCTCGCGCAAGGAGATGACGGCATCCGCGGCACCGCAGAAGCGCTGAGCAGCCTTTGCAACGGCGTCCAGCACTGGCTGCACGTCGGTCGGCGAGCTGGCGATCACCTTGAGGACCTCGGAGGTCGCGGATTGCTGGTCGAGCGCCTCGCGCAGCTCGGTGAACAGCCGCACGTTCTCGATGGCGATCACGGCCTGGGCAGCGAATGTTTCCAGCAGCGCGATCTGACGAGGCGACAGGAGGCCCGGCTCCGGCTTGCGCAGGAGGACGCATCCGATTGCCTTGCCGCGGTGCATCATCGGTGCCGCGGCCGAGGCGCGCCACTTGTGCTGCCTAGCCAAGGCCAGAACACCGGCATAGGCGTCTGCATCCAGGGCGTCGACGTCGGCGATCTGGCGGGTCCGACCTTCGAGCATCGCCTGGCCGCTGAAAAGGGCGGTAGCCATCGGCCTGCGCAACCCAATGCTCGCCGTGAGCGTGCCTTCGTGGGCGGCGACGACATTATCGTGCCCGTCGCGCAGCCAGACGACCGCATCGGGAGCGCCACAGAACCGGAGCGCCGCCTTCGCTACCGCATCGAGCACCGGCTGGACGTCGGTGGGTGAGCTCGCGATCGCTTTCAGGATGTCGGCGGTCGCCGTCTGCTGCTCCAGCGCATCGCGCAACTCGCTGAACAGCCGAGCATTCTGGATGGCGATCACGGCCTGGTCGGCGAAGCTTTCGAGCAACTCGACCTGACTGGCCGTGAACGCCCCCGCTTCGGGTCGCCGCAACGAGATGGCGCCGATCGCCACATCGTCGCGCAACAGGGGCGCCGCCAACGCCGAGCGGAAGCCTAGCCTCTGACCGAGCTCGCGCGCCTCCTGGAAATCGTCTCCTTCGGCCTGGAGATCGGCGATCTGCACGACTTTGCCATCGACCATGGCCCGGCCACCAGCCGTCTGGCGGCTGAGACGTCTTGTTCCCGGAAGAGCCCCGATCGGCCCCTCGTGCGCCAGAACGGACCAGGTGTCACCGTCACGCAAAACGACCTGGGCGTCGCGCGCGCCGCAGAACTTCAGGGCAGCTTTGGCCACAGCGGTCAGTACCGGGACGACATCCGTCGGCGACTGGGCGATCACGCGCAGAATGTCGGCCGTGGCGGTCTGGCGCTCGAGCGAGTCGCGCAGCTCGGTGAACAGGCGCACGTTCTCGATGGCGATCACCGCCTGGGCGGCGAAGGATTCGAGCAGCTGGAGCTGGTGCGCCGTGAAGGGTCCGGGCTCGCGCCTGCGCAGAAAGAGCGCGCCGATAGCCACGCCCTCGCGCAGCATGGGTGCGATCAGCGCAGCACGCCAGCGATGCTCACGCGCCAGTTCAACAACGTCCGGGAACTCGATCGCATCGGCGCCGCGTATGTCGACGATCTCGACCGGACGGCCTTCGATGATGGCTCGGCCAGATGGGCTGCCGCGGCTCAGCCTGCGCCGCAGGGGAATGGTCGCGCGGAACGGGCCTTCGTGGGCGGTGGTCACCAAATCGTCGCCGTCGCGCATCGAGATCAGCGCGTCGGGCGCGCCACAGAAACGCAGCGCGGCCTTGGCAACGGCGCTCAACACCGGTTGAACGTCGGTCGGTGATTGCGAGATCACGCGCAGGATGTCAGCGGTCGCCGTTTGCTGCTCCAGCGCCTCGCGCAGCTCCTCATTGCGTGCGCCAAGCTCGGTGAACAGGCGCACGTTCTCGATGGCGATCACCGCTTGGGAGGCGAAGGTTTCGAGAAGTGAGATCTGCCGTGGCGTGAACGGACCGGGGTCCGGCTTGCGCAACAGGAGAGCGCCGAGCGCACTGCCCTCGCGCATCAACGGCGCGGCGACGATGGCCCTGAATCCCAAGCGAACCGAACCTTGCTGGGTGCTAGTGAATTTGCCGGGCCCCAGGGCCGCCACGTCGGGAATGTGGACAGTCCGGCTCTCGATGATCGCGCGTCCCATCGCGTTCTCCCGATCGAGCGGCAAGCGGTCGCCGCGGTCACCGCCGACAGTCCCCTCGTGAGCCTCGAACACAACTTCCGATCCGTCGCGCATGACGATCAGCGAATCCTGGGCACCACATAAGCGGACGGCCGCACTGACGACGACATCGAATACGGGCCGCACCTCGCTAGGTGACTGGGAGATGATGCGCAGAATTGCCGAGGTCGCGGTCTGCTGCTCCAATGCCTCGCGCGTCTCAGTGATCAGCTGCGCATTCTCCATCGCGATCAGGGCCTGACCCGCGAAGTGCTGCAGTAGTGCCACCTGCTCGCCAGTGAACGGCCGGACCTCCTGCCGGTAGACGGCGAGCGACCCCACCAGCTTACCGTGCTTGCGCAGCGCCACCGCGAGCAAGCTCCGGGCGCCGCAGATTTCGACCAGGGCGCGCGAGCGAACCGCATCTGGCCGATCGCGGATGTAGACTTCCAGGCCTTCGATCTGGACGACATCCTCACCCTCGACCAATCGCGCAGTCACGTCTCCCGGCCCCGACTGCGGCGCCGCAGACCATTGTTCGACGAGGGTGTCCGGCACTCCATGCAGCGCAACGGCCCTTTGGCCGCCTTCATCATAAACGTTCATGATGCCAAAGGCCGAACCTGTCAGGCGCACCGCGCGGTCGATCATAGCATCCAACACTGGCTTAAGATTGCCGGGCGAAGAGTTGATGACTTCCAACACCTCTGCCATCGCGGTCTGCTGCTCCAGCGCTTCGCCCGTTTGCGCACGCAAACGCGAGTTTTCTGCAGTCAGCTCCTCGATACGTCGCTGGAGATCAGTTAGACTTGGCGATGAGTTTGCAACCTCGGCAGGCATGGCCCCTCCGCTTATGCCGGCGTGCTGCGAGGCTAACCCAGACCACGTCACAAACGGAAGAAGTGCTTTGGCCGTTACCCGGCCGTGGACCTAGCTGGTCTTCGTAGAAGCTCCGGCACGAGTAACAAGCTCAGGCTAGGCCTGAGGACAGCTGAAGCCGCTCTGCGGCAGGCCGCTCGAGACGTCCGCTGCTTTGGAGCATGAACGAGGGGACTACAGTCCTACAAGGAAAGCATAGTGAATCTGCGCGATCTCCCAAGCTCGGTCCATTCCGTTGATGATGCGCCGAGCGTTGACGGGGTCGTCGGTGGTCGCGTTGAAGTAGCGGGGCAGCCCGACCCCGGTGAACAGCCCTGCCGTCATGGCCGAACACACCGCCGGCCATGCCGAGCATCATGGCCAGACCCGAAAGCAGGGCAAAGCGCGCCGGCGGGAACCACTGCCCCGCAACCATCATCGCACCGACAAAACTGAAGGCCGCGGTGGCGCCGATCATGAAGCGGCCCAGCGACAATACCCAAAGCGTGGGCGCCAGAGCGAACAGGACACAGCCGGGGGCGCATCCCAATCCGGCCAGGGTCATCAGCCGCCGCGGGCCGAAGCGATCCATCAGCAGGCCAACCGGGATTTGCATGCCGGCATACCCATAGAAATAGAAGGCGGAAAGATTGCCGACGGCCGCCGCCCCGAAGGCAAAGTCGCGCATTAGTTCGTCGATGATCACACTGGGCGAGACGCGCAGAATCCAAGCGTAGAAGAAGAACAAGGCGCCAGTGGCCCAGCCGAGCAGTGCCAAGCGCAGGGCGGAATGCGATGCCATCGGCGCCTATCGGCTCGATGAAGCGTGTGAGTTGCTACGGGTCAGGAGGCCGAGCGCTTCAGGAATATCGGTCAAGGATACTGAGACGGTCATGCGACTGCTCCTCCTCCGGAACCGTCGGAGCCAATGAAATCCCCCTTGAAGGCCCTCCCACCGCCCTGGAACGGCTGGCGCAGAGCGGACCCACGTCTTCGTTGCCCGAAGTTCTCTCTTTTGCGCAGCAGTGGCGTGCCGGAGTGGTCAAATGCGAGAGCTGGGTAAGCGTCGTCGTACCCGAACCTTAGCCAAGCACTCTTCCCGTCCTCCAGATGCGGATCGTGCCGGTACGACCTCGTAGTTCGCATTCACCGAACTCCTCAAGTTCGACGGGGAGGATGCCACTGCCGATCTGCTCGATGACGGGGGCCGCCACAACAAGTGGCGTCTTGAGCTCTCGTGTCAGGCTTTGCAGCCGGCTAGCCACGTTGACCGTGTCGCCGATCACCGTGAACGCGAGCGTGTGCTCGCTGCCGACGTCACCCATGACGGCCGGCCCGTAGTTGAGACCAATGCCGATCCCCAGCGGCGGCTCTCCCTGGGAGGCCCTCGCCTTGTTCCAAGAATCGAGCTCCGCCAGCATCATGCCGGCACAACGCAAGGCGTTGATGGCATCATGTGGGCTTGGGGTCGGCAGGCCAAACACGGCAAATATCTCGTCGCCGATGTATTTTTCGATAGTGCCGCCGCAATCGAAGATTCGGCTCGCCATCCGCTGGTGAAATTCCCGCAACATCGCCACCACCGCCTCCGGCGGCATCGCCTCCGCCATTCTCGTGAAACCAACGATATCGACGAAGAGGACCGCAACCTGCTGGCGTCGCACCGGGCCGAGCGGTTCGTCACTTTCGGCCAAAAGGTCAACGATGTTTGGCGAGAAATAGCGCGACAGGTTGATCCGCGCGCGCTCCGCCTCCGCCCGCTGCTGGTCCAACTGCCGGATGTGCGTGATGGTCTCGAGCGTCTTGTCGATCGTCACCTCGAGATCGTTGAGATCGATCGGCTTGGTCACGAAGTCGAAGGCGCCACGGTTCATGGCGGTGCGGATGTTGGCCATGTCGCCGTAGGCCGAGACGATGACCGCCCGGGCGGGCGAGCGCCGCGCGCGCAATTCGGACAGCAGCGTGAGCCCATCCATCACCGGCATGTTGATGTCGAGCAGGAGAAGACCGATGTCCGGCTCCTCCTCGAGGACAGCCAGGGCCTCCTCGCCGTTGCGAGCGAAGCGGAATGCAAGGTCGCCCTTGCGGATCCTCTGGCGGAAGCGCTGCTTGATCAGCAGCTCGAAGTCCGGCTCGTCGTCGACGGCCAGGATCTTGGCGGGTCCGGTCATGGCGCCAGCTGCTCGAGCTGCTTCTTTAGCTGGGCGAAGTCGACCGGCTTGGTGACGAACTCGCGCGCCCCGAGCGTCGCCGCCTGCCGCCGGCGCTCGTCGTCGCCGTAGGCCGTGACCATGATCACGGGTAGCTCGGAGCGCTGCTGCTTGACCTTACTGAGCAAGCCGAGGCCGTCCATCCCGGGCATGTTGATGTCGGAGAGGATGACGATCAGCTCCGGCTCGACGCCCCGGTCCAGTCGGTCGAGCGCTTCCTCGGCCGACTGTGCGAAGTGGATCACGTAGCGGCCCTGCCGCACCTCGCGACGGAATTGCTGGCGGAACAGGTCGGCCACGTCGGCTTCGTCGTCGACCACGAGGATGCTCACGCTCATCTTTGCCCTCTCGCCTCGCCCTGCGCGCGCCGCCGCCGCGGCAACCGCACTGTGAACTCGGTGAAGGCGCCCGGCTCGCTGTCGACCTCGATCGAACCGCCATGCTGTTGCGTGACGATGTCGTAGCTGATCGAGAGGCCGAGTCCAGTGCCCTCGCCGGTCGGCTTGGTCGTGAAGAAAGGCTGGAACAGCTTCTCGCGGATCTCCGGCGGAATGCCCGTGCCATTGTCGCGCACCCGGACCTCGACCGCGTCGCCGAGGTCGCGCGTTGCGACCCGCAGGGTCGGACGGAAGGCCGGGTCGCCCGCCGCCCGGCGGCGCTTGTTGGCGGCGTAGAAGCCATTGCCCACGAGGTTCAGGAACACCCGGGTGACATCCTGAGGCACAACCTCGATCGGGGCGGTGTCTGCCGCCAGGTCGCGCTCCAGCGTGACATTGAACTCCTTGTCGCTCGCTCGGGCGCCGTGATACGCGAGGTTAAGCGCCTCCTCTATCAGGGCGTTTATATTGCTCGCTTGCCAGTCGCCCGAGCCGCCGCGGCTGTGGCTCAGCATGCTGCGCACGATGCCGTCGGCCCGCTTGCCGTGCTCGGCGATCTTGTCGAGGTTGCCGGTGAGCAGGCTCATCGTCTCGTCGACCTGCTCGCGCCGCTCGCCGTCGAGGGCCGCGAGAGCCGGTGCGGCGACTTCCTTAAGCTCGTCGAGTAGTTCGACCGACAGTGTCGCGAAGTTGTTGACGAAGTTGAGCGGGTTCTTGATCTCGTGCGCGATGCCTGCGGTGAGCTGGCCGAGCGACGCCATCTTCTCGGATTGAATCAGGTTCGCCTGCACGGCCTTCAGGCGCTCGAGCGAGTCGCGCAGTTCCGTGAACAGCCGAACGTTCTCTATGGCGATCACTGCCTGCGCCGCGAAGCTCTGCAACAGTTCCATCTGCTTGGTGGTGAACGGGCGCACCTCCTGACGATAGGCCGTGAGCGTCCCAAGCAGCACGCCGTCCTTGCGCAAGGCAACAGCCAGCAGGCTGCGAGCGCCGCCCGTTTCGACGAGGGCGCGCGACCGCTTGTCTCCCGCGAGGTAGCTCTCGTAGGCGGCAAGGTCCTCGATGTGCACGATGTCCTCGCCATTGACGATGCGCGTCAACGCGTTGGTCGGCCCCGGATCAGGCGCCGCGCTCCAGCGCTCGACGAGCCCGTCCGGCACCCCCAGGACAGCGACCGCCCGATAGCGGCCATCCTCGTACAGATTCATGATACCGAAGGCTGAGTCGCTCAACCGCACGGCGCGGTCCAGCATGATGTCGAAAACCGGACCGAGCCTTCCCGGCGAGGCGTTGATCACCTGGAGGATCTCGGTGGTCGCGGTCTGCCGCTCAAGCGCCTCGCGCTGCTCGGTCAGCAGGCGCGCATTCTCCATGGCTATCACGGCCTGGGCCGCGAAGTTCTGCAGGAGCGCGATCTGGTTCTCGGTGAACGGCCGAACCTCCTGGCTATAGATCGACATGGAGCCGAGGAGCGCGCGATCCTTGCGGAGGGCGATGTTGAGGATGGTGCGCGCGCCCCCCAGGTCGACGATGGCGCGGCGGTTGCGATCGCCCCGCCGGTACGCTTCGCTGTCCGCCACATCGACCTCGTGGACAATGTCCTCGCCGGCCATCAGGCGCCCGGGGCCGGTGGCAGGCCCATAGGCCGGCGGATTGGCCCGGCGGTAAGCGGCGAACGCCTCCGGCACGCCGCGCGTCGCCACGGTCAGCAGGCGCTGGCCGTCGAAGACCGCGAAGGTGCCGAAGTCGGCGCCGCACAGCGTCATCGCCTTGGCGAGGATGGCTTCGAACACGGGCACCGGGTTACCTGGCGATGCGTTGATCGTCTCGAGCACCTCGGCCGTCGCGGTCTGTTGCTCCAGCGACTGGCGAAGCTCGGTGAACAGGCGCACGTTCTCGATGGCGATCACGGCCTGGGCGGCGAAGGTCTGCAGCAGCCCGATCTCTCGCTCGGCGAAGGCGCCGGGCTCCTTGCGGCTCACCGTGATGACGCCGATCGGCGGGGCGTCGCGCAGCATCGGTACGGCGATGTTGGCCCGCCAGCCGCGCGCATGGGCCACCTCGCGAACGCCTTCAGGAACTCCGGCAGCCTCGGAATCGGTAATCTGCAGGATGGTGCGCTTAAGAATGGCATCGCCCGGATAGGCCAGGTCCTCGGGACGTGGCTCGCCCAGCGCCGCGCGCACGGAGGCCGCGTCGGTTCCCGGCGAGCCGCCATGGCTGGCGATGACGCGCATCCGCTCGCCGTCGTACCGCCAGATGAGGACGCTCCAGCCGTTGAGCAGTCGCAATGCGCTCTGGGCAATGACGTCGAATACCGGCTGGGCGTCGGTCGGTGACTGGGCAATCGCGCGAAGGATCTCGGAGGTCACGGTTTGCTGTTCGAGCGACTCCTTGAGTTCCGTGAAGAGGCGGACGTTCTCGATGGCAATCACGGCCTGGGCGGCGAAGGATTCGAGCAGTTCGATCTGTTGCGGTGCAAAGGGACCGAGCGCGGACTTGCGCAACACCACCGCTCCGATGGCGCTGTCCTCGCGCAACAAGGGGGCAGCAACAGCAGCGCGGAAACCCTGAGCGGCGGCGAAGTGGTGGGCCGCCGCGAACTCGACCGGATCGAGCGACGCAATGTCGGGAAAGTGGCAGGTTCGGCCGTCCAGGATAGCTCGGCCCGGGGCGGTTTCACGGTTGAGCGGAATGCTCGCCCCCGGGACCGGAGCCAAGGGCCCTTCGTGCGCCGCGAAGATGGCGCCCTCGCCCTCGCGCAGGACGATGATCGCATCGGTCGCCCCGCAGAAACGCAGGGCCGCCTTCACGACCGCATCGAGTACGGGCTGGACGTCAGTCGGTGATTGCGAGATGGCGCGTAGGATCTCAGCCGTCGCTGTCTGCTGCTCGAGCGCCTCCCGCTGCTCGGTGAACAGGCGCACGTTCTCGATGGCGATCACCGCCTGGGCGGCGAGCGATTCCGCAAGTTCGATCTGTCGCTTGGTGAAAGATCCCGGCGCTGCCCTGCGCAAATTGACGCCGCCGATCACTACGCCATCGCGCAGCATCGGCGCTACAAGCGCCGCGCGCAGGCCAAGCCGCGCGCTGAGCGCCCGCCCGGCCGCGAACTCGACCGGGTCGAGCATATCGATATCAGGAACGTGCATCGTACAGCCGTCGATGATCGCCCGGCCCATGATGGTTTCGCGCGAAAGGGGGATGCGTTCGCCCGTCACTGCCCGAATAGGCCCCACATGCGCCGCGCCGACCCAGTGATCGCCGTCGCGCAGCGCGATGGTGACGTCCTCGGCTCCGCAAAAACGCGCGGCAGTTTCGACAACCGTGTCAAGCACCGGCCGTACGTCGGTCAGAGATCGCGAGATGATCTGCAGGATTTCCGCGGTTGCGGTTTGCCGGTCCAAGGCCTCGCGCAGCTCGATGATCACGCCGGCATTGGCGACGGCGATACCGATCTGCGTGGCAAGGGTCTCTAGCATCGCGATTTGCCGAGCGGAGAAGGGGCCCACCTCGCGCCGGCGTAGCAGCAGGCAGCCAACGACCTCTCCCGCGTGCCGGATCGGGGCACAGACCAGCGCAAGGACACCGAACTCCTGCGCGAGAGCGACCGTCGCGGCAAAGTCCACCCGATCCAGGGCCCCTGTATCAGGAGCTTGGATGGTTTGCCCGTCGAGGATGACCTGTGCCAGAAAGTGGCTGCGCTCGATCCGCTGTCGGGTGCCCAACGGGGATGGTAGCGGGCCCTCGTGTGCGGCGACGAAAGCCACCGCTCCCTCTTTCAGGATGATCGACGAGTCGTCCGCTCCGCAAAAAAGCAGGGCTGCCCTGACCACGGCGTCGAGCACGGGCTGAAGGCCCGCAGGCGAGCTTGCGATGATGTCGAGGATCTCGACAGTCGCGGCGTGCTGCCGGGTCAGTTCGTCGAGATCGCGCGTACGATCGGCCAGACGGGCTTCGAGCGATGTGGCGACCGAATCGTCTGTGGCGGCGCGCGTCGGAGCGCGTGAGAAGTCCGTTCCAGTCATCGCTACTGAATTCTTCCAGAGGACTGGCCTGCCCCATTGGCGATACCAGCTCAAGAGTCAGGATTCGGCGGTAGCGGCCAGCCCGTGGACTGACCGGAGCAGCGCAGAGCGTAGGGCAGGCCGGGGCCTGGCGGCAAGGTGGCTTCCGGCGCTGGCGGGCGATAGCCCAGTGAGGAGTGCGGCCTGACCGCGCTATAATGGCACCGCCATCTCTCGATCAGGGCCTAGATGTTTAATCCCAGCATTTATGGAGCACATTAAGAGCGAAGCGGTCAGGCTCCTTTGTCCAGAGCTTACAGATGTACTCGTACGGCGTGAGGCCTTTGCGGAAGGCGACGATGCCCGCTGTGGCGGCTGCAGTTCAGCCATGATCTTAAACACGGCTAGCAGTACTACAGCTGCTCCCGGGTCATGAAGCAGGGCAAGACCGCTTGCTCCGGCCGGCGCATTCGGATGGACCGTCTCGACGAAATGGTCCTCGGGTACCTTTCTAAGCAGCTGTTCGCGCCGGACCGGCTAGGCGAGTTGCTGCAGGGCTACATGGTCAAGGCGGCAGAGCGCCTTGCCAGTCAGCGCGAAAACTCCGCTAGGCTGTAGGACTGCCGCGCGCCGTAAACATCGATCTCGAGCCCCTGCCAGCGCCGAGCATCGAGCATGCCGCTCCCCGGTGCCTCCGGGCGGGCGAGATCGAGCGCCATCTGGATGAAGCCGCCGCTATTCTCCAGCCGCACGTCGCCGCGGATCACCAGCGCCGGACGTCCCGCCACCGTCTCTCGAGTCAGCGTGCCCCGCGACACACCGCCCATCACCTGGTCGGTGACCAGCTGCCAGCGTGTGCCCAGCGCCGACAGGCCGACAGGCCGACAGGCCGACAGGATCGGAGAGATCGTCGATGATCGGGGAAGGCAAGGCTGGGGTCTGGCTCCAGGCCACAGGGAGGGGCGCCACGGGCGCACCCGGCAGGAACAGGAGAGAGCGCTGGACGGCGCGACGCCGGATCATGCGTCGCTCATGGAGGCGGCACCGCATAACCGTTGCGGCGCAGCAGGTCCTCCATGGTGCGAATGCCCGCGTCGGTCCGGCCTGCCGCGCAGTCGGAGACAGCGGACTTGCGCGGCATGTCCATGCTGCCACCACCCTCGCCCTTGCCGGCGCTGTAGCGATCCCAGTATTCGACCAGCTGCGCGCAGCGGGCTCGCGCGGCGGCGGCGGACTCTGCCCCGGGCGGCGGCTGCCCATGGGCCTCACCGCCCCCTACCGACAGAAGGAGCACGCAGGCGAGGGAAGATACTCGTGACATGGCCGGCTCCGCGAATATAGCTTTTACGTCGGAACGGCCGGCCCGGATGTCGGCTGCCAGGATTGCCACGACGATGGCGATTGATCGCACAGGAGCCGATGAGTGCCTCGCTGGCGTCGTGACCATGAAGATGCCCTTCGCTGTGCGCAAGCGCGGCGGCCGCAAGCTGGTCCTGGCGCCGAACGGCGTAGCCCACCATCTGCGGGAATACCTTCAGGTCCCGGCAGATTTCCTCGATCTGGAAGCGCCGCGTGTCCAGATGCTCCGAATCGACGCCCTTCATGGCGAGCGGAGTCCACGTGCTGTCCATGTCCAGGACCGCCGTCTTGAAGCGGTTCTGCAGGCCGCTCTGATACTGCGCCCAGGCCTCCTTCAGCCGAGCCCGTGCCGCGTCATCCAAGCTGCCCTTCACCGACAGCACGCCGCCGGGCTGGGTGCCGTTAGCGTGTAGCGCCGCACCAGCAGAAACTCCGCCCGCGGCCGCTCGTTCATCAGCAGCGTCGTCACCATCAGCGCCGCGGCGTACGACGTCTTCGAACTCTTCTTCGGCGCGAGCAGAAAGATCTCCCGGATCATCCTCTCCCGGGCAACCGGATTGAACGAGCCGTGCAGGGCGCCCACGATCTCGCGGAACCAGTCTGCCCCCGCCTCCGCCAGCACCCGGCGTGCCAATCACGTCCGGCAGTCGCAGCTTGTTGAAGATCGCTACCGCCCGGTGAACCTGGGCCCGGTCGAGGTGCGGCAGATCCGGCAGCAGCGACCGTCCCGTCCGGATGCGCTCGCGCCAATCCGGTACGGCAAGCGACCACGGCTCCATGTCAGTTGACCAGCTGGTCCCACTCGTTGCCCTCACCCGCCGTCAGCGCATCGCGCTCGGCCAACTCCTTTTTGTGGAGCCGCTCATGCACGCGCCGCGGCGCGCCCTCCAACCCGTCTGGCCTGGCTAAAATCCACCTCGTTATCGCAATCATTTGGCTCTCTTGCGGACACGCCCCACCCGGGCTCAGCATGCTTTTGGACCTTCACCAACGAGTTCAGCCAAACGGAGCAGATATCGCGAGCATCCCCGGACTCTGCCGCCAGATCTCACTTAGCCACGCGGCCCAACGTAGTGACTGTCGATAGCGTTGCTACGCCAAATGCCGGCCGTTCGTCCCGCAAGCGCCCAGTAAATGCAACCTGCAGCGGCCCCTGAAAGCGCAAACGTTCCGGCTTCAAGCATTCCAATCGGATCAAGCCAGTCAATCGTGCGCGGTGAAAACTCCAAGTAGACCACCACGCTGAGCAACGCGGACGGGATCGCATACACATAGATCGATCGCCAGCCGAGAACCTCGGTTGCCGCCAGAACCAGCAGCGCCGGTCCAGCGCTGAGGACGACCACCAGAAGCACTACGAAGACTCCAAGCACTGGGGCACCAATGAAGATGGCAGGCGAGACCGCAGTCAGCGTCCAATAGCCCGGGGCGCCCGGCATCAACGAACCCAGACCAAACAGAACTGCTAACGCTGCAAGCAATCCCAGTACGCTCGCAATATAGGCTGCCAGCATTTTGATCATACGGACAACAAACCGCATGGGCTCACACTTGCTCTGCTGTCATCAGCTTTTCCCCTCGTCTCTAGATAACATGGGGCAGCAGGAAGCGTCCCGTCCTGATGCATTCGCGCGATCCAGTAAGGGTATCCACCAGGGGCTCCGTCTCAGTTGACCAGTTGGCCCCACTCATTGCCTTCGCCCGCTGTCATCGCATCGCGCTCGGCCGACTCCTTCTTGCCGAGGGTCTCTTCCACGCGCCGCGGCGTGTACTCCGACCAGCCCGCCCGCACCTTCAGCCAGAAGATCGCCGCCGACAGGCCTTCCCGCGTCGGCTTGCACGCCATGGTGAACAGGTTCTGCGCTACCTTGGCCGTAGCCTTGATGCCTCCCAGTTCGATCTGGTCGGCGTAGTGGAACCGGAGCGTCTTCGGGTCGATGCCGACCAGGCGGGCGATCTCGTCCTGGGGGATGCCGAAGCCTGACAGGGACTCCACGAGGTTGCGGCTCTCGTCGGTCGGCACATGTGCTGGCCGGCCGCGTTGAGGGTGGGTCACTGCGATATCCTTGAGTGAGAAGGCGGAATGGACGCTGCGGTTGGGCTCTTGCCTGCCAGCGAAGACGCGTTCAGGATTTCTTAGAGCAGGTAGAATTTGCCCAAAGCAAATTCTGCGGACTGGCGTTTGGCGACAACTTCTTCGCGCTACGATAAAATGGGAAATTTCCCGATGATCGATACGTCAGCTGCCGATGCTTACGAGGAGTACCTCGTGCCGTTCGCATTTGAGCCCTGGGCAAGGCTCGTGATCGATCAGGCGGGACTTGCGCCAGGCCAAAAGGTCCTCGATGTCGGTTGCGGGACTGGTGTTGCCGCCAAGCTGGCAGCGGTTGTCGTGCAAGCAAAAGGATCCGTCGTCGGAGTCGACACCGATGAGGCGATGCTTACAGTCGCTCGGCGCTCGACTCCTGCAAAGGCTGCTGCGCACATCGAGTGGCGACACGCCGATGCGCATCAGCTGCCCTTTGCTGAAGGTAAATTCGACGCCGTCTTATGCTTTGAAGCACTGCAGTTTCTCCCGAACCGGGCCAAGGCGCTTGCTGAGTTCCGCCGAGTTCTGGGACCAAACGGCCGCCTTTTCGGTACTCTCTGGGGACCTCTACACGACAATCCGCCTTATCACGCGCTTGCAGAGGGCCTCGAGAAGTTCGTATCGGCGGACGCTGGGAGATTGCCGCCTTTCGCCCTTGGAGATCGCACCGTCATTCACAGAATGTTGGTCGATTCTGGCTTCCTCGATGTTTCGGTCGAACCTCAGCAGATTACTCGATCGGTGCCCTCGGCTCGCGAGTTTGTGCGCTGGGTTGCCGCCGGTGCACCCACGACACGGCACAAGCTCTCGATGCTTGCCGATGACAAACGTGAGGCGTTCCTTCAGTTCGTCGAGGAGCGCCTTGAGCGGTTTCGCCGAGCCGGAGTATTGGAGTTGCCAACCATGCGTCATATTTTTAGGACGTCGGCAAACTAGCACCTGGAACGGCACGACGGTTTAGACCTGTAGGCAATTGAACGTCTTCTTCGTGACTGCATGCACCGGAGTCCTTCCCGTCGCCCGCTGCCACCTCTGCACGACCACGTCGACGTATCGCGGATCCAACTCCAGCAGCCTCGCCCGCCGGCCCGTCCGCTCCGCCGCGATCATTGTCGTTCCCGACCCGCCGAACAGGTCCAGCACGATGTCCCGGCTCTTCGACGAATTCCTGATCGCGCGCTCGACCAGCGCCACCGGCTTCATGGTCGGATAGAGATCGTTCTTCACCGGCTTGTCGAAAAACCAGACGTCGCCCTGATCGCGGGCGCCGCACCAATAATGGTCGGCTCCGTCCTTCCAGCCGTAGGGGATCGGTTCGTACTGCCGCTGATAGTC
>JAGNNA010000088.1 GCA_017990895.1 Reyranella sp. | reverse complement strand
TTCCTTCATCCGACCCTGCGCCTCGCCTTCACCGTCCCGCCCGGCTTTCGGCTGTTCAACGACAGCGACGGGGTGCTGGCGGTCAATCGGGACCGTGCGCTGATGCTGTTCTCCTGCCTGCCCACCCCGGTGGCGGGTCCGCTCGACGACTGGATGCGCAACAAGCTGAAACCCACGCCCACCGACATCCGGACACTCGAGATCAACGGCAGCGAGGCGGCGATCGGTGCGCGACCGCGCGGCTCCGATACCGGTCTCGGTCAGGCGCGCTACATCGCCATTCGACAGGGCGCCCGGGTCTGCAACTTCGCCCTGGTCAGCGAGGGCGCCGACCAGGACCGGCAGATCGAGGCGATGGTCCAGGCGGCGCGGACCTTCCGCACGCTCACATCCTCCGAAGCCGCTTCGCTGCAGCCCTACCGGCTGCGCATCGTCTCGCCGGCAGGATCGACACCGGCGCAGCTCGCGGCACGGATGCCCTATCCCGACCTGCGGATGGAACGACTGCTGGTGCTCAATGCCGCGCAGGTACCGGCGGATCTCACCGGTCGGTCCGAGATCAAGACTGTCCAGCCCTAAGGTTCGATCCGCTCCAGCACCGCGCCGTCGGCGTCGAGCGCCACCAGGGCTGGTGTCCCGCGCGTCACGGTGAGCACGCGCCCCGCGTCCTGGGCGACATTCCGTGCCGGACCGGTGCCCCGCACGACCCGATCGACGGTGGACCAGCCGCCGTCGCGGGCCTTGCCGAGCGCCTCGTCCAGCACAGCATCGGTCTGGGTGCTCCACCAGAAGGCGTCGGCCTGTCCGTCGAGCGGGCGGCCTGGATCGACGCCCGTGGCGGCAAACACGAGACGGCCGTCGGCGCTGAGCGCCGCGCGCGACAGGGCGTTCAGCAGATCGCTGTGGCCGGACCGGGTGGCCTGGCGCTCGCGCAGGCCCGAGGTCCAGCGGGCGATGGCGAGCGAGCCGTTGCGGCTGGCGATGCGACCCTCGGCAATAGAATGGCCATAGCCCTCGATGATGGCGTTCAGACCGCGCGACAGCATCCAGTCCAGCACGTCCAGCGGGGCCAGGGCGAACTGGAGCTGCAACGCCTTGTGCCAGATCTCCTCCTGCGGTCCGCGCAGGAAGACGAAATCCTCGACCTCGGCACCGGGCCGGGCGAGAAGGCGGCGGCGCAGCAGCAGCATGAGGTCGATCGTACGGGGCGTGTTGCCCGCAGCGCCCAGCATGTTGCCCAGCACGACCAACCTGTCGCCTGGCCGCCACCGCTGCATCAGGGCGCTGCCCAACCGCTCCAGTGCGGCATCGTCGCCCTTCAGGGCGCCCAAGGCCCAGGTGGTGCCGCCGTCACGCAGGCGGGCGAACGAGGCGACTTTGGTCATATATCAGCGGTCGGGCTCAAAAGACGGACATGAAAAAGGCGGCGCGACATGAGTGTCGGCCGCCTTTTATCTCATTCCGTGACAGAACCGCCTAGGCGACCTTCTGAAGAACGCTGTTGAGCTTTTGCGTCGCCAGATCCTTGTCGATCCGCTCGACGGCGGCGAGTTCACGCGCCAGCCGGTCCAGCGCCGCTTCATAGATCTGGCGTTCGCTGTAGGACTGGTCGGGCTGACCGGCATTGCGATGCAGGTCGCGCACGACTTCGGCGATCGACACCGGGTCGCCCGAGTTGATCTTGGCTTCGTATTCCTGGGCGCGGCGGTTCCACATGGCGCGGCTGACGCGGCTGCGGCCCTTCAGGGTGACCAGCGCGCTCTCCATGATCTTGCGCGAGCTGAGCTTGCGCAGACCCGAGATCTTCGCCTTCGCCACCGGAACGCGCAGCATCATGCGCTCCTGCTCGAACGAGATGACGAACAGGTCGAGCTTGTGACCCGCGATCTCCTTCGCCTCGATATCGATTACGCGGCCGACGCCATGCGTCGGGTACACAACGAAATCACCCTTCTCGAAGGCGTATTCCTTCGCCTTGGCGGGCGCCGCCTTCTTCGGCTTTGTCATGTCCTCAAGTCCCTTCACAACAGCCCCGCTTTCTGCGATACCGCGACCCACCGCATACGCTCCCCTGCGTAGTCGGCCCAGCGTCACGAGCATCGGTAAGTTTCATTCGGATACCGTGCGGACACCGAGCCAGCGGCGAATCCGACCCCGGACCGCTTCCAGCAGGATTTTCATAACACAAAATGAGCGCAGAGTCGCGCTTTATGTTGCATTTCAGCAACGGTCTAGTTATGCGAAAACTGCATATCTATTGCAAAAGGTACAAAAGAGGACTTGAAGAAGAGGAATTCAGCGCGCCGCCGGCTTGTCGCTGAAATACTTCTCGAACTTGTCCTTCTCGTCCTTGAACTGCTCGGCATCGGCGGGCGCTTCCCCCTTGCGGGTGATGTTCGGCCACGAAACCGACAGGCTGCGGTTCAGCTCAAGCCACTTCTCCAGACCCTTCTCGGTGTCGGGCAGGATGGCATTGGGCGGGCATTCGGGCTCGCAAACGCCGCAGTCGATGCATTCGTCTGGATTGATGACCAGCATGTTCTCGCCCTCGTAGAAGCAATCCACGGGGCAGACTTCGACGCAATCCATGTACTTGCACTTGATGCAAGCTTCCGTAACGACATAAGTCATAAAGGCTCCAGGAACGAGCGGCGGCTGCTTAACGCGCGAGCCCCGACGAAGCAAGGCTGGCGATAGGGGTTGTCAGTTCAGGGCGAGTCGATTTCCTCATACAACGTACGGGCTTCGGGTGCCGGACCTCGCCGTTCACCGAGCGCCACGATGCGCACGACCTTCACTCGGGGACCCAGTGCGAAGGTGAGTACCATGCCGGCGGCGACGGTCGCGTGCGGCTTCTCGACCGGTCGCCCATCGATCCGGCAGCGCGACTTCTCGATGTAGCGGGCGGCCAGCGTGCGGGTCTTGAAGAAGCGTGCATGCCAGAGCCACTTGTCGAGCCGCATCACGCTTCAGCGCTTCACCGCTCGTTACTTCTTTCCGCCGAGCTTCAGTTCGAGAAGCTTGGCGAAGGGCGAATCGGCCGCTGCATCGCCCTTCGTCTCGGTCGTCGCGTAGAGCCGCAAGGCCGGACCGCCGCTGTCGCGCCGCGGGGGGCGCGGGCCCCGCCGGTCGTCGCGCCCACGGTTCTCCGGTGGCGGACGACCATCCTTGTTGCGATCCTGCCGGGGCCCCTCGGAACGCGGACCGTCCGAACGCGGCCCATCGGCACGTTGGCCGCCTCCGGGGCGCGGTCCGCTGCGTGGACCGTCGTCCCGGCCGCGCGGCGGGCGCGGCGTGTCGGCGAAGAACTGCCGCTCGTTCGGCCGCTCCGGCCGGTCGCGGCGGCGCTGGTCGCGCTGGTCCCGTTGTTGCTGGCGCTGCCGCTCGCGCTGCTCTTCGCGCTCGCGCACGAAGCGCGGTTTGATTGAGAAGGCGTAAAGCGGGCCGTTCTCGTCCGACGGCGGATGCACGCGATAGCCGAGCGCTCGCAGGACGTTGGCCATTTCCGGCTCGGAGCAGCCGACCAGCGACATCATCTGCGGGGTCGCCCGGAACCAGCCCGGCGGCAACGGCCGCGGTTCCTTCTTCGCCGGCCTGGCTTCGTCCTGTGGCGTCGCGGCTTCGGGCAACGGCACCGTGCCTTCCGCGGGTGCTGCTTCCGTCGCGGCCTCCAGTGCCGGCGGCTCGGTTGCGGGTTCCTCGGTCTGGGCTGATTCGGCGACCGGCTGAGTCTCGGCGGGCGCTTCGATGGCGAACTCCGCCACAGGTTCGACAGCCGGCTCGGCGTCCGAGACAGGTTCGGGCGCCGCGGCTTCCGGCGCGGGGGCCGGCTCGGGCGCGGGCGCCGGCTCGTTCTCGCCGAACGCGGCGGCGACGATCGCCCATTCGCTGATTTCTTCGGTCGTCGCCGGTGCGGGGATCGCGGGCGCGGCGTCAGTCGCCTTGGCGACGGGCTTCTTCTCCTGCTTTTCCTCGTGCTGCGAGCGGCGCGAGGATTCGCGGCTCTCGCGCACGGCGGCGCGCGCCATGGCGGCCAGCCGCTCGACCATGTCGGCGCGGATCGCGTGGTCGCCCAGCGGCAGGTAACCGATGGCCGAGTAGAAATCGCGCTCGGCATCCCGCGGCAGGTCCATCGACGTGCGGCCCTCGGCCGGCAGCGTCGGGATCGTCTCGCGGTTCTTGGCGATCATCCAGAGGCCGGCGCGCAGGCGGATCGGCACCGGCTTCAGCATGCTGGGGAAATAGAGCGAGAAGACGCCGATGCGGACACCGAGACGCGCCAGCGCCTTACGGTCTTCTTCGCTGAGCTGGGCGAGCTGTTCCTCGACCGGGCGGCGCTGCAGGACGCCGAGGCCCTCGCAGAGCTGGAAGATGACGCCGCGCGCGCCGGCCGGCAGTTCGGCCGTGGCGCGTGCATCCATCAATTCGCTGAGGCCGAGACGAATGCGGGTCTCGACCCAGGTCGCGGCGCGCTTGCGCACTTCCTCGCGGGCCGGGCCGTCGAGCAGGTCGGAGGCGATGGCTTCGACCTTGGGCGCCAGAACGTCACCCGAGGGCAACAGCCGCGCGACCGGACCGCCGCCCCAGCAGACGCGGAGCTGGCCGTCGAATACGATCTCGCCGTCGGGACTGTTCACGAAAGCCTGCAGGCGATCGGGCAAATCCTGGCGCAGCGCGCGCAGGGCCGCGCTCAGCACCGCCTTCTGGTCGGTCTGGCCTTCCGTCGCATCCGGCACGAAGCGGAAGCCCTCGATGCGCCCGAGATGCTCGCCTTCCACGATGACTTCGCCTGCAGCGGCGACCGTCGAATTCATTTCACCCTCATCGCGCAATCTTCGTACAAGCAAGGCCGCGCGTCTATCGACAAACCGTTGCGTGAGACGTTGATGCAAAACGTCGGAAAGCCGGTCCTCTATGGCACGCGCGCGCTCCTGCCAATGGGCTGCGCGCTGAATCCAGTCGGGCCGGTGTGAAATATAGGTCCAGGTGCGGACATGCGCGATGCGTGTCATTAACGTGTCGATGTCGCCGTCGAACCGCTCGAGGCGCTTCACGTGGCTGTCGATCCAGTCTTCCGGCAGTCTTTCACCGCCCTGGGTCAGATGCTCGAAGATCTGGCTGAGCAGCTTCGTGTGCTCTTCCGTCATCGTCTTGCGGAAGTCGGGGACCTGGCACACTTCCCACAGCAGCTTGACCCGCTTGGGGGAATGCAGGCGCGGCAAAAACGCCGACTGCGCGGCCAGGGTCTGCAGAGCGAGCTGATCGTCCTGTTCCCGCACGCGCTGGAGCGCGGCATGCGGCGGACTGGCATTCAACGCGGCGAGCAGCGTCTGTACCGACCGGAAGTCGAGCTCGCTGTTGCGCCACTGCAGGTCGCGCAGCGGATCGAACCGATGGTTCTCGATCGCTTCCACCACGTCGGGATCGAGACCGCTGATACCCGCTGTCGTGCCGAAGGTGCCGTCGTTCATGTGGCGACCGGCGCGTCCGGCGATCTGCGCCAGCTCGCCCGTGCGCAGCGGCCGCGAGCTGCGGCCGTCGTACTTGCGCAATGACGCGAACCACACATGGTTCACGTCCATATTGAGGCCCATGCCGATCGCATCGGTCGCCACGAGGTAATCGACCTCGCCCGACTGGAACATGTCGACCTGCGCATTGCGTGTGCGCGGGCTCATCGCACCCATCACGACCGCCGTGCCGCCGCGCTGGCGGCGGATCAGCTCGGCGATCTCGTAGACCTCGTTGGCCGAGAACCCCACGACCGCCGAGCGGCGCGGCAGGCGCGTCGCCTTCTTCGAGCCGACATAGGAGAGGTTGGAGAACCGGGGCCTCGCCACCACGTCGATGTCGGGCAGCAGCCGGTTCAGCACCGGACGGATCGTGTCGGCGCCCAGCAGCATGGTCTCGTTCAGGCCGCGCGCATGCAGCAGCCGATCGGTGAAGAAATGGCCGCGTTCGGGATCGGACGCCATCTGCACTTCGTCGACGGCCACGAACGACACCGGCCGGTCGACCGGCATCGATTCGACGGTGCAGACGAAATAGCGCGCGCTGGAAGGCGCGATCTTCTCCTCGCCGGTGATCAGCGCGACCTGGGCGGCGCCCTTCAGCTTGACGATGCGGTCGTAATTCTCGCGCGCGAGCAGCCGCAGCGGGAAACCGATCATGCCCGAATCGTGGCCGAGCATGCGCTCGATCGCGAGGTAGGTCTTGCCGGTGTTGGTGGGACCGAGGACGGCGGTCAGGCGGCCGGAGGCGCCGGAGAGCGACATGGACGCACCTTCGCGCGCGGTCGCGGCGGAAGCAAGGCCGTCCCCTAGTTGGATGCTCGTGCGGCCTGGGCGAGGCCGAGTGCCTGCAGGGCCCGCGCCAGGACCGGCGAGCGGTTGTCGGCGCGCCAGACCACCGACACCTCGTTGATCGGCGCGTTGCCGCGCAGCGGCTTGAAGGCAACGCCGGGAAAACCCGCCGCGGCTAGCGTGCGCGGTATCACCGAAACGCCGGCGCCGACCGAGACCAGGCTGAGGATGGTGAGCAGGTTGCGCGGCTGATGCGGCGGGATTGCGGGGCTGATGCCGGCGGCACGGCAGGCGGCAATGATGCTGTCGTAGAAGATCGGCGACATGTGACGGAGCGGCAGAACGAAGTCGTCGGCCGCGAACTCCGCGAGTCGCACCTGGCGGCGGCCAGCCAGGGGATGCACGTCCGACATCGCCATGAGCATCGGTTCGCGAACGATCGTGTGAGTCACGAGGTCGGGGTGCGGCGTGGGCATGTGAAGGAAGCCGATGTCGAGCTTGTCCTCGTGCAATGCCTCGATCTGCTCCGACGAACTCATCTCCTGCCACATCACGGTGACGCCCGGCACGCCGCGCGAGATCCTGCTGTAGAGCTTGCGGATCTCCGTGAACACCGAGGAGGTGATCAGTCCGGCGCGCAGATAGCCGCTGCGGCCCTCGTGTGCGCGTTGCACGACATGACGGAGCCCGTCGGCCTGGGTGATCAGCCGCCGCGCCTCGTCGAGCAACGCGGTGCCGGCATCGGTGATGCGGACCGATCGCTTGGTGCGATGGAACAGTACGGCGCCGACTTCCAGTTCCAGGTTCTTGATGTGCTGGGTGAGCGGCGGCTGGGAAAGGGCGAGCCTCTTGGCGGCGCGGCCGAAATGCAGCTCTTCGGCAACGGCCAGGAAGCAGCGGAGAGAGCGCAGGTTCATCGTTGATATGATAATCGGAATATTCTGATATCAAAAATATAATTCTCAAATGATCGTGGCCGGCGAATCCTTCGCTTCGGAGGAAACGCAACAATGACGACGAGACGATTTGCGCTGAGCGCATTGGCGGCGCTTGCCTGTACCGCATCGGCCATCGCCGGCGCCCGGGCGCAGGCCTATCCGGACAAGCCGATCCGGCTGATCGTGCCGTTCACGCCCGGTGGCGTGACGGACAATATCGGCCGCGTGTTGGCCGAACGAATGGGCCGGGAGCTCGGCCAGAGCATCATCATCGACAATCGAGCGGGCGCCAACGGCCGCATCGGTACCGACGCCGTCGCCAAGGCCGCGCCCGACGGCTACACGCTGCTGCTGGGCGGCATCGGCGCCCTCACCATCCATCCGCACATGCTCAAGGTGCCCTACGATCCGGTGAACGACTTCGTGCCGATCAGCCTCGTCGCGACCAACGACGTTGTTATCGTCGTCAACCCGAAGCTGCCGGTGAAGACGCCGGCCGAACTGGTGGCCTATGCGAAGGCCAACGGAAACAAGATGCAGTACGGCTCGTCGGGCATCGGGGCACCGACCCATCTGGCGGCGGAGCTCTTCAAGACGCGTGTCGGCTCCACCATGGTGCACGTGCCCTACAAGGGCGACAGCGCTGCCGTCATGGACGTCGTCGCAGGTAATGTCGATCTCAGCTTCTCGACCGTTTCGGCGACCCTGTCGCTGATCCAGGCCGGCAAGCTCCGGGCGATCGCGATGACCGGCCTGCAGCGCTCGCAGAGCCTGCCCGACGTGCCGACTCTCGACGAGACGGTGCTGAAGGGCTTCAACGCCGATACCTGGGTCGGCCTGTTCGCGCCCGCCCGTACCCCCGATCCGATCATCAAGCGGATCTACGAGGCCACCAAGGTCGCCTTGGCCGATCCCGAGGTTCGCAGGAAGCTGATTGCCGGCGGCAACAACATCGTCGGCAACGACACCGCCCAGTTCCGCGTCTTCCTCGATGCCGAATCCAAGAAGTGGGGCGAGGTGATCCGCGCCGGCAACATCAAGCTGGACGAGTGATGGAAGCGAGCGCCCGAACGCTCGAGGGCATCCGGGTCCTCGACCTGAGCCGTGTCCTGGCGGGCCCCTCGGCCGCGCAGACCCTGGCCGATCTCGGCGCCGAGGTCATCAAGGTCGAGCGGCCGGCGGTGGGTGACGATACGCGCCTCATGGGACCGCACTTTCCCGAAAGCCCGTCCGAACTGGTGAACCGCTCGGCGTATTTCTGGGCGGCCAATCGCGGCAAGCGCTCGGTGGCCATCGATCTCGCGAGCGCCGAGGGCGCAGACCTCGTGCGGGGCCTCGCGGCCAAGGCCGACGTGCTGATCGAGAACTTCAAGGTCGGTACACTCGATCGTTACGGTCTCGGCTGGAAGGACCTCGCTGCGATCAACCCGGGCCTCGTCTACTGCTCGATCACCGGCTTCGGCCTGACGGGCCCCTATCGCGCCCGTGCCGGCTACGATTCGATCATCCAGGCGATGGGCGGCCTGATGAGCATCACCGGCGAGCCGGACGGCCAGCCGGGCGGCGGCCCGCAGCGGGCTGGCGTGCCGATGATCGACATCCTGACTGGCCTCTACGCCTCGACCGCGATCCTGGCGGCCTTGCGCCATCGCGACCGCGGCGGCGCCGGCCAGCAGATCGATCTGTCGCTGCTCGACGTCATGGTCTCCTCGCTCTCGTACTTCGCGGTCGACCATCTGGCGTCCGGCCGCGTGCCGCAGCGCACCGGGTCGCGCAATCCCGTGACCCATCCCAGCGGCATCTATGCCTGCCGTGACGGGCGGATCATGATCATCGCGGGCAACGACGAACAATTCCGCCGCCTGTGCGGCGTGCTCGAACTACCTGCGTTGGCTGACGACCCGCGCTTCACCTCCTCGCCTCTGCGCGTCGCCAATCGTGTCGCCCTCGATTCGATCGTCGAGCCCGTCATCGCCCGCCGCACGGTTCGCGATTGCCTCGCCGCCTTCGAGGCGGCCGGCCTGCCTGCCGGCCCGATCAACGATCTCGCGCAGGTCTTCGCGGATCCGCACGTGCAGGCGCGCCAGGCGGTGGTGGATTTCGAACACCCCGATCTCGGCGCCGTCGCCTGTCTCGCCTCGCCGATGCGGATGTCGCGAACGCCGGTCCGATACGACCACCGTCCCGCACAGCTCGGCGAGCACACGCGCGAGACCCTCGCGGCGCTTCTCGGCCTCGGTGACGAGGCCATCGACGCGCTGCAGGCCCGGGGAGTCGTCGGATGAGCGGAGATCCAGTCCTCTACGAGATGCAGGGCCCGGTCGCGATCGTCACCCTGAACCGGCCCGAGAAGCGCAACGTCGTGAACACCGCGATGCGCGACGGTGTCCTCGCGGCGTGGAAGCGCTTCGAGGCCGATCCTGCTGCGCGCGTGGCGATCTTGACCGCCGCTGGCGACAAGGCGTTCTGCGCCGGTCGCGACCTCTCTGAAGCCGCGAGCGGCCACGGGCATGGCTTCATTCCGATCCTGCGCGACGCGGTGTCGGTTTCCAAGCCGGTGATAGCCGCCATCAACGGTGCGGCGCTGGGCGGCGGCTGCTTCATGGCGATCTCCTGCGACCTCTGCGTTGCCGCAGAGTCCGCGAGCTTCGCGCTGACCGAGGCTCGTGTCGGGCGCGCGCCGATCTATGCCTTCTGGCTGAACGGGATGGTCCCGCAGAAGGTGGCCCTGGAAATGTCGATGACCGGCAATCCGATCACGGCGCGCCGGGCCTACGAACTCGGCCTGGTCAATCATGTCGTGCCGGCCGCCCAGTTGATGGAGAAGGCGCTGGCCCTCGCGATGGATCTCTGCGCGGCCGCCCCGCTGGCCGTGAACGCGACCAAGGCCATGCTCTACGAGACCACCGGCCTGAAGCCGGAGGCTGCCATGGCGCTGGCGCTGGAACGCTTCAAGCCGGTGTTCGAGAGTGAGGACGCTCTGGAGGGCATGCGCGCCTTCCGTGAGAAGCGCCCGCCGGTATGGAAGGGAAAATAGGAGAAAACGATGCCTCTGCTTTGCGAGAAACGCGGCCACGTGGCCATCCTGACCTTGAGCCGCCCCGACGCGCGCAACGCCTGGGACGAGGATTTCAACGAGGGCCTCGAGGCCCAGCTCGCCGAACTCGAGCACGATCACGAGATCCGCTGCGTGATCCTGACCGGCGACGAGAAGGGCCGGGCCTTCTCGGCCGGCGCCAACCTCGCGGACACCGAGACGCACACCGTCGCCTCGCCGGCCGCGTTCATCACCGGCATCCCGCACTGGCGCAAATTCGTCGCGAACCTGCTGACTGACTTTCCCAAGCCGGTGATCGCCGCGGTCAACGGCTATGCGATCGGCATCGGCTGCATCGCCACCTATTGCTGCGACCTGATCGTCGCGTCGGAGCGCGCCGAATGGCGCCTGCCGCAGGTGCGGCTCGGCATCATGCCGGCCTATGGCGGCGCGGTGCGGCTGGCGCGCTGGGTCGGCAAGGGCAATGCCATGAAAGCGGCGCTCGGCCATCCGATCGACGCGGCCGAAGCCTACCGTATCGGCCTCGCGCAATGGCTGGTGCCGCATGCCGACCTGATGGCGCGGGCGCTCCAGGTCGCCGACGACATCGCGGCCCTGCCACCGCTGGCGGCGCGGCTGGCGAAGGAATCGCTGACCAAGGGCCTCGACATCCCCAACATCCAGGATGCCTCCGAGGTCGACGTCTATCGCTTCATGGCACTCAGCCAGACCGAAGACTCCAAGGAAGCGCACAATGCCTGGCGCGAAAAGCGCAATGCCACGGTGCGCGGCACCTGACATGACCGCCTTCGCAGGGATCCGCGTCCTCGATCTCAGCCGCGTCCTCGCGGGGCCGTTCTGCGGGCAGATGCTCGCCGATTTCGGCGCCGACGTGATCAAGGTCGAGGATGTCGGCGGTGACGAGAATCGCAAGTGGGCGCCGGTCATCGACGGGCAGAGCGCCAACTTCCTGAGCGTCAATCGCGGCAAGCGGGGCATGACGCTCAATCTCAAGAGCCGCGCCGGCCAGGAAGTCCTGGCCGGACTGGTTCGCAAGGCCGACGTGGTGATCGACAGCTTCCTGCCCGCGGTCGCGCGCCGGCTGGGCGTCGACGACGAGAAGCTGCGCGCGCTGCGGCCCGATCTCGTCCACGCGACCATCAGCGGCTATGGCCACGAGGGTCCGCTCGCCGACAAGCCGGGCTACGACCTCATGCTGCAGGCCTTCAGCGGCATGATGGCGATGACCGGCGAGCGCGACGGCGGTCCGATCCGGGCCGGCGCCTCGTTCATCGACATGGCCACCGGATTGCTGGCTTTTTCGGGCATCGCCACGGCGCTCTATGCGCGGCAGGCCGGCAAGTCGGGCGGGCAGCACATCCGCGTCTCCCTGATGGAAACGGCGATCGCCTTGCTCGGCTATCACGTGCCGGCCTACACGATGGGCGGAAAGGTGCCGCCGCGCGACGGGTCGGGCGTGTGGCACATCGTGCCCTACCAGGCCTTCGCGACGCGCGATGGTTATGTCCTGGCGGGCGCCACCAACGATGCAGCGTGGCAACGTCTCTGCGCGGCGATCGGCGCGACGGCCCTCGCCGCCGATCCGGCGTTCGCCACGTCGGCGCTGCGCATCGAGAATCGCGAGCGCGTGATCCCGGCGCTGGCCGCGATCTTCGTCACCCGGCTGACGGACGATTGGGTCGAGGCGCTGGATGCGGCCAACGTGCCCTGCGCGCCGGTGAACGACATTTCGCAGACGCTGGCCCATCCGCAGATCGCGGCGATGAAGATGGTGCTGGACGTGGCGCGCCGTGACGGGGGGTCGATGCAGCTGGTCGGCGTGCCGCTCAACCTGTCGGCGACGCCCGCGGCGCCCGGCGCCGCCCCGCCGCTCCTCGGCGAACACACCGATGCCATCCTGCGCGGTGAACTTGGACTGGACGAGGCGCGCATCGTGGCGCTGAGGGAAGAGGGAGCAATATGAGCGGCAGGATCGAACTCGAACGGCGGGCGGATGGCGTGGCCGTACTCTGGATCGACAATCTCGAGCATCGCAACGCGCTGAACAACGGGTTGATCGATGCGCTGACCGGCCATTGTCGTGCTCTGGCGGCGGATGCGTCCTGCCGGGTCATCGTGATGCGCGGCCGCGGCGGCATCTTCTGCGCCGGCCGCGAGCTGCGCGACCTGCGGGCGCTTCAGGATGCGTCGAACGACACGATCGTCGCGACCTACGAGAAGTTGAAGGCGCTGAACGAGGCGGTGTGGTTCTGCCCCAAGCCGACCGTGGCGCTGATCGAGAAGTACGCCTTCGGCGCCGGCGCCACCTTGTCGAGCTGGTGCGACATTGCCCTGTCCGAGGAAACCGCGCTGTTCGCCTATCCCGAGGTCCATCACGGATTCCCGCCCTCGCCCGCGCTGATGGCGCTGTTCCTGGCGGTCGGTCGCAAGAAGGCGATGGAGCTGGTTCTGACCGGTCGCCGCATCGATGCGCTCGAAGCGGACCGGATCGGCCTGATCACACGGGCGGTGCCGGCGGCGGCACTCGAAGCCGAGCTGGACAAGCTGCTCGCCGGCCTGCTGCGCAGCGGGCCGGATGCCGTCGCACGCACCAAGCAGTTCGTCTGGCACAGCGACGAGTCCGGCCATCGCGCCTCGATGGCGACCGCCGTGGATTCGATCAGCCTGGGGCTCGCGAGTCCGCAGGCGCGCGAAGGCATCGCAGCCTTCTTCGACAAGCGCGTTCCGAAGTGGTGATGGCAACGACTGGGAAAACGACGGGAGGAAACAATGAATAGACGCAAGCTTCTCATTGGCGCCGCCGCCCTCGCGGGCAGTGCGTCGCTCGGCACGAAGGCTGCCTTCGCGCAGGATGCCTATCCCTCCAAGCCGATCAGGCTGGTGGTGCCCTTCCCGCCGGGCGGTCCGACCGACGTGTTCGGCCGCCGCTATGGCGAGCGCCTGTCGGCCCTGCTGGGCCAGCCGGTCGTGATCGAGAACAAGGCCGGCGCCGGCGGGACGATCGGCGCCGACCTCGTCGCGAAGTCGAGGCCCGACGGCTACACGATGCTGTTCGGCTCGTCCTCGACGCAGGTGACGAGCCCCTTGCTTATGCCGACGCCGCCCTATCATCCGGTGAAGGATTTCGTCCTGTTCATCGTCGGGCGCGTCCCCATGGTGATCGCGGTGAATCCGGCAGTGCCGGCCAAGACGCTGCCCGAGCTGGTGGCGCTTCTGAAGGCCAATCCCGACAAGTATCGCTACAGCTCCTCGGGGATGGGCAGCATCAACCACCTGGGGGGCGAACTCTTCAAGATGAAGGCGGGCAATCTCAGCGCGCTGCATGTGCCCTACAAGGGCAACAGCCCGGCCATGCAAGCCTGCCTGTCGGGCGAGGTCGACTTCATGCTCGACACGTTCGGCACGTCTTTCAGCCACTACAAGTCCGGCAAGCTGCGCTACCTCGCGGTGTGCGACGAGAAGCGCTCGGCGCTGGCACCCGAGGTGCCCACGACCGGCGAAAGCGGCTTGCCCGACGTACAGGTTCTCACGGTCAATCCGGTGGCGCTGCCGGCCGGTACCCCGCAGGCGGTCGTGACGGCCGTCGCCGAGGCCACGCGCAAGATCATGGCCGACGAGAAGCTGCTCGCCGACTTGCGCGGCATGTCGATCGATCCGGTGGGCGACGCCGATCCGGCCAAGTCCGCCGCCTATTTCACGCGCGAGATCGAGCGGTGGGAGCCGATCATCAAGGCGACCGGCGCCAAGATGGAGTAGCGCTCAGCCCGAGTAGGCGGGCTCCAGCTTGTTGCAGCCGATCATCGGGCCGTGATCGGACTGCTGCACCAGAACGGCCACGCCCTGCGTCGGGCCGATGTGATCGCCCGCCAGCGTCCAGCTCCTGGCCGCGCCGTCCCACTGGTCGACGCGTTCGAACTGTCGCACGACGTTGAAGTTCTCGATCATGCGGCCCTGGTTCTCGCCGCTCTTCACCGGTGTGGTGTGCCGGCGGTCGTAGATGGCGAGCGTCACGTCCGCGAGACGGCCCTCGAGCGGGAAGGAGTCCAGCTTGATGGTGAGGGGGCCGCCGATACTGCGCGAAAGCGCGGGTGTCACCCGGCGGGACGATCGGGCCTGGGCCTTGGCCAGCAAAGCTTCGATGGGCGCGCGATCGCGGCCGGTATCGTGGCCGATGCCGTCGACCACCATCTCGGGCGTGTAGACGTAGCGTTGCTTCAGCACCCGCGCATAGGCGCGCTGACGTTCGGTCGTCTCGCGTGAGGCGAACGGATCCTTCCAGCCGATATAGTCCCAGTAGTCGACATGATAGGCGAGGGCGACGATATCGGGCCGCATCGACAGGCGGCCCAGAAGCGCGTCGGCCGGCGGGCAGGAGCTGCAGCCTTGCGAGGTGAAGAGCTCGACCGCCCACGGGCCTTCGCCATTCGGCCGCGCCGAGGCCTGATGGGACAGGCCGGCCGCGACGGCGGCAGCCCCGATCAGGAACGATCGGCGGCGGGGAAGGGGGGAAATCGACATGACCGACAGGATGCGCGCGCCGCCCCCACCCTGCCAATCAACAATCGGTCACTCGCCGTTCACTGCCCGGTGACGTCGGGCAGGCACCATCGATCTGGACTCCCGATGGGTAATATTATAACAATCTGTTTGCATGCATCGACCGATCTCCCCCGGCACCGTTCTGCTCGCCCTCAGCGCCCCGGCCCGCATTGCAGCGGCGCTGGGCCTCTCGGCGCTGCTGTGGTTGTGCGCCTGGTGGGCTCTGTAGGTCCGCGATGACTGTCGCGCTGCGCCTCACCGACCTGACCGTGAGCTACGATCGCCACCCGGCGGTCCATCATGTCTCGGCGGAGATTCCGTCGGGCGAGATGACGGCCATCGTCGGTCCCAACGGCGCGGGCAAGAGCACGCTCCTGAAGGCGATGCTGGGTCTGGCGCCACGGGTCGAAGGCCGCATCGAATGCACGGCAAAGCGGATCGCCTATCTGCCCCAGCAGGCAGAAATTGATCGATCCTTTCCCATCTCGGTGCTCGATACCGTCCTGCTGGGCCGCTGGTCGCGTTTCGGCGTCTTCGGCGCCGCCCGTCCGGCGGATCTGGAGGATGCCTGGCGTGCGATCGAATCTGTCGGCCTCTCGGGCTTCGAGCGTCGCCCCATCGAGACGCTGTCGGTGGGCCAGTTCCAGCGCGTGCTGTTCGCACGCCTGCTGCTGCAGGACGCCGACCTCGTGCTGCTCGACGAACCGTTCGCCGCCATCGACAGCAAGACCGTGGCCGACCTGATGGTCGTGATCCGCCGCTGGCGGGAGGAGAAGCGT
>JAGNNA010000087.1 GCA_017990895.1 Reyranella sp. | reverse complement strand
CGCCCGGCAACTATCCGACATGGTCTGGGATCTGGAAATCGAAGGCAAGCCGGCCGACACCCCCGAGCGGCGGGCCAGCCTTCAGCGCAGCATCGAGCAGCGGGTGGCCGAGATCGCCGACCCCATGGTGCGGGACTACTACCGAACCGAAATGCGCAACCGGCTGAACCGCATGCGCCGGCCCGAGGCACCGGCCTGGCAGCCCGGCGGCGGGGCGCGCAAGCCGTTCCGTCGCCCCGGCGATCCCGAACCTGCTCCCTTCGCGGCCGGGTCCGCGGCCCGCCGGGCCGGAGAAGGACTCGATGGATCGCGACAGGAGCGCGTCCTGCTGGGTGGCTGATCGAGCGCCCGGCCCTTCTGCACGTTCTGGCCGAGGAACTGGCCTCGATGCCGATCAGCCCCCCCGAGCTGGCCCGCCTGCGCAGTGGGTTGCTGGACGCCCTATCCCTGGTCCCGTCCGGGGTCGATCCGGCTGCCGACGAGGCTGCGGGCGACCCCTCGCTCGAGGCGCAGCTGATCGGGCAGCATCTGGAGCGGATGGGCCTGGGACGCCTCGCCGCGGAGACCCGCCTGAAGGCGCGAAACGCCTTCAAGGACGATCCGGCCGATCCCGATGGTTGGGTCGGCCAGTGGCGCCGCGCGGCGCGTCACCTGATCCATCTCCAGGCCGGTCCGGAGGAGCTGAAAAGGGCCGAGGAGGCCCTCGCCGAGGATATGTCCGACGAGAATTTGCAGCGTCTCCAGGCGATTCTGGATCGCATGAGGCATGAAAACCTGGAATCCAATGCCATGTAACGAGGCCGCGCAGATTCAGGGGCCTACCCCTATCGCTGCTTGCACTGAAGCCCCATATAGTAGAAGGGTAGTTTTCGCGGGGCCGCCCTCCCGCCTCCCCTTCTTGCAGCCAAATAACGGCCCTTTGGCCGTTCTATCCGTTTGTCGCACCCAAGGATTTGAGTAAATGGCGACCAAAACCGCGACCGTAGTGCAACCCGAAGCCGCCGACGCCCGGGAAGAGGGTCCCGACGCCCCCCTGCTCGACTCGCTTGGCGCCGAGCTGAAGAAGCTCGTCCAGAAGGGCAAGGAGCGGGGCTACGTCACCTATGACGAGCTGAACGCCGCGCTGCCGCCCGACGAAGTGTCCTCCGAGCAGATCGAGGACACGATGGCGATGCTGTCCGAGGCCGGCGTCAACGTCGTCGAGGCCGAGGAGCCCGAGGACACCGCCTCTGCCACGGCAGCCGAACCCGCTAAGACGGCGGTGGTCGCGGCCGAGGCCACCGGTGAGGACGAGGAACTCGGGCGCACCGACGATCCCGTCCGCATGTATCTGCGCGAGATGGGCAGCGTCGAGCTGCTGAGCCGCGAGGGCGAAATCGAGATCGCCAAGCGCATCGAGGCCGGCCAAGATAAGATGATCGGCGGCATCTGCGAGAGCCCGATGACGATCACGGCGCTGCTGCACTGGCGCGACGCGATCAACGAGGGCCGCATCCTGCTGCGCGACGTGATCGATCTCGAAGCCACCCAGGGCGGCGGTGCGCCCGGCGAGGGCAAGGGCGTGAATGCGACCCCGGCCGCTCCCGCCGCGCCGCCGGTGCCGCGTCCGGCCATGATGCCGAAGCTGGTCCGCCCGGCCGCGCCCGCGGTGAACGGCGAAGGCGGCGAAGCGCCGGCGGCGGAAGGTGGCGAGGACGAAGAGGAGAACGCGCTCTCCCTCTCGGCGCTCGAGGAGAAGCTCAAGCCCGAGGTGCTGCGCACCCTCACCAAGATCTACAAAGTCTATATCGAGATGTCGAAGGTGCAGAACCGTCGCCTCTCGACGCTCGCGCGCGGCCAGAAGCCCAGCCCCGAATTCGAGAAGAGCTACGAGAAGCACCGCAAGAAGATCGTCGAGCTGGTTCGGACGGTGCACATCAACGCCGCCCGCATCGAACAGCTCAAGCTCTCGCTCTACGACCTCAACCGCAAGCTCATGATGCTCGAGGGCAAGCTGCTGCGGACCGCGGAAAGCTTCCGCATCTCGCGGCAGGACTTCCTCGACAACTACTTCACGCACGAGATCGATCCCAACTGGCTCGAGAAGGTCGGCAAGCTGTCCGGCCGGGGCTGGAAGGATTTCGCCAAGAAGCGCGGTCCCGAGATCGAGAAGATCCGGGCGGAGATCAAGGAGATCTCCGACCACTGCGGTGCGCCGATCTTCGAATTCCGCCGCATGTGCAAGACCGTCCAGGACGGCGAGCGCGAGATGATGCGGGCGAAGAAGGAGATGATCGAGGCCAACCTGCGCCTCGTGATCTCGATCGCCAAGAAGTACACGAATCGCGGCCTGCAGTTCCTCGACCTCATCCAGGAAGGCAACATCGGCCTGATGAAGGCGGTCGACAAGTTCGAGTACCGCCGCGGCTACAAGTTCTCGACCTACGCCACGTGGTGGATCCGTCAGGCCATCACGCGCTCGATCGCCGACCAGGCGCGCACCATCCGCATCCCGGTGCACATGATCGAGACCATCAACAAGCTGGTCCGCACGAGCCGGCAGATGCTGCACGAGATCGGCCGCGAGCCGCAGCCCGAGGAGCTCGCCGAAAAGCTCGGCATGCCGCTTGAGAAGGTGCGCAAGGTCCTGAAGATCGCCAAGGAGCCGATCAGCCTCGAAACGCCGATCGGCGACGAGGAGGACAGCCACCTCGGTGACTTCATCGAGGACAAGAACGCCGTGATCCCGCTCGAGGCGGCTATCCAGGGCAATCTGCGCGAGAGCACGACGCGGGTACTGGCAACCCTCACGCCGCGCGAGGAGCGCGTGCTGCGCATGCGCTTCGGCATCGGCATGAACACCGATCATACGCTGGAAGAGGTCGGCCAGCAGTTCTCGGTCACCCGCGAGCGTATCCGCCAGATCGAGGCCAAGGCGCTGCGCAAGCTGAAGCACCCGAGCCGCTCGCGCATGCTGCGCAGCTTCCTCGACGAGGGTTGAGGGGCTGAGACATACCGAGATAGGAGATCGAAAGCCGGGGCCCATCTCCGGCTTTTTCATGTCATTCGCGATCGGCGATCCGCACCAGCGTCGGCAGCAGGCCGCTCACGGTCACGTGCAGCTGGCGAACCTCCTCGAGCACGGCCGAGAGGTTCTTCTGGACCGCAGCGCAGTGCCGCGAGGCCTCGTTGCGTGCATCGTCCAGTCCCGGATCGATCGCGTGGGCATGGCCGAGTACGCGCCCGCATTCCTCGAGCACGTTCAACAGCGCCGCCGGCGCCTCCGCCTTGTGTGCGGGATGTACGAAATCGCGGGTCGCATGTTCGATCCGCTCCAACGCCGTGACAAGACCATCGACTTCCATGGGAGTCTCCTCGGTCGACAACGGGAACGCGGGTGATGGTAGAGATGCTGTCACCGGACTCCCCGGCGCACAAGGCCGGTGTCCTGCATTACCCCAGACACGTCGCGAGCCACGATTTCTGGCGCCGCAAGAAGGCCTCCATCTTTGCGCAGGGCGTGGACCTTGCCGTCGAAAGCGACCCGATCCGGGGTGGTCTCGATGATCCAGAGCCCTGCTCGAACTCGATCGCGCCGATCCCCGAGGTCTGCGTCCGTTCGAGTTGCACCAAGAGGTGCTGTTCGCCCAGTACAATCTCTCGCGCCTCGTGGATCGCCTCGAGGCAGCCGGTCACGCCGCGCGCCGCGCCGCCGCATATGGCCGGTCCATTCGGCTGCCATTGCAGCGGCCGTCGGGCGCCATTTGTCCGAGGCGGAAGCAACGACACTCGGGGAGCTCCTCGGGCGCCTCTACGGCAAGGCCTGATCAGCCGAACCGCAGCAGGGGGATGGCGGCCGCCGCCAGCAGGACGGCCGCGACGCGGGTGCGGGTGAAGGGCTCCTTCAGCCAGAAGACGGCAATCAGGATGGCGAAGATCGCGCTGGTGTCCCGCAGCGCCGCCGCCGGCGCGATGGGTGCGTGGCTCCAGACCCAGAGGATCAGCAGGTACGATCCCATGGAGGCGATGGCGATCGGCAGGGCGAAGGCCCAATGGGCCGTCACCTGGCTCCAGGGCGGCCCCGCGCGGCGCTGCCGCCAGGCCATGGCTGCCGCATTGGTGATCGATACGACGAACCCATAGGCCCAGGGCGAGCCCGAGAGCCGGACGCCCTGCGCGTCGCACATGATGTAGGCGGCGGTGCCGATGCCCGCCGCCACCGTCCACCCCATTGCCGCTCTCGTGATCCCCTTTCCGCGTGCTGCGTCCCAGGCGAGGACGACCAGGGCGACCGAGATGACCAGGATGCCGAGCAACCCCGCGGTCGCCAGCCGTTCACCCGTCGCGAGGGCCGCCAGCGGCACCACCAGCAATACGGCGAGGGAGCGAACCACGGGATAGACCAGGCCAAAGCCGCCGAGCTCATAGGCCCGCAGGAGGGCCGAGACGGTGAGCAGGTTCATCACGGTCGAGGCCGCGATCCAGCCGAAGGAAGCGAGATCTGGAAGGCCGGTAAAGAAGAGCGCCGGCACGACAAGCACGGCGCCCAGCACCATCTGGGCCGTCATGACCTGCGCGGGATTGCGGCTCGTCTTCACGGCAGCATTCCATCCGGCATGGAGGACGGCGCTCAGCAGGGCGAGCGATACGTCAGTTAGGTCCATCAGGCGGGCCGCGGCGCGACGATGACGACGCAGTACCGCGCCGGGTTGCCGGACGGATTGTGGTAGGTGATCGGCCGATCGAGCACCATGGCCAGGCAATCTCCAGCGCACAGCTCGAACTGCTCCTCGCCCAGCGTCATCTCGATCCTGCCCTCGAGAACCCACACCTGCTGGTGGGTCACACCCGGCCGCGCCGCGGTCTCGTAGGCCACGCGCGCGCCTGCCGGGAAAACCACCTCGACGATCTGGATGGGCGACGGAAAACCACCCGGAGAGACGTTGCGACGGATGTACCCCGATTGCGGGTCGCACCATTCGACCTGCTCTGCCCGCCGGGACAGGGGACGCCGTGGCGCGGCCGGCATTTCGAACAGGGTGGCCAGGGAGACACCCAACCCGGTCGCCAGTTTTTCGAGAAGCACGGCGGTCGGATTGCTTTCCCCGCGCTCGATCAGGGAGATCATGGAGCGGCTGACGCCGCTACTCTCCGCCAGGGCCTCGAGCGACAGGCCCTGCCCTGTCCTGAGGTCGCGAACACGGGCCGCGATCCGTTCATTGATGTCGAGTTGCACCAGCCCCTCCCGCAATGGAGATCAATTCCATTATATTGGACATCAAATCAAGGCGGCCGGGCTTGAGCTAGAAGAGGAGCGGAAAGAGCGCGGGGAGGTTGAGATGACGGACATCGTCGATGAATTGCGTACCCAGTGCCGGGAGCAGCACGGGCCACCGGGCGACGACACAGACGTCCTAGCGGGTGACGTCCGTTGGCGGGCGGCAGCGGAGATCGAGTCGCTTCGGGCGGCCACCTGGAAGCCGATCGAGACGGCGCCCAAGGACGAAGGGCCCCTCCTGCTCTTCTGCCCCGGCCTCGAAGGCCATGTCGCCGACGAGATCGTGGTCGGTGCGTGGAAATTCGATCCGAACAGGCGCTCTCTCGGTTATTGGGTCAGCGACGTGGGCGCCCTGGATCCCGGTTTCGCCGAGACCGGCCCCTGGATCGAGTATCGTGAACTCCAGCCCCGGCAATGGGCGCGCCTGCCGGCGCGGCCCTCGGCAGGGAAGTAGAAACAAAAAAGGCGGCCACGAGGGCCGCCTTTTCCGTTGTCAGTGTCAGATCTCAGCTGCGCGGCGGCAGCGGAACCTTCGCGTCCGTCAGAGCCTTGACCAGCACGGGAATGCCCGCGGCGTAGTCACCGGCATCGCACTTGGCGACCGCGGCCGGCACTTCGGCAGCGACCGAATCCCGGCGATCAAGCGAACGCCACTTGACGATCAACGCCCGGCAGTAGGCGGCGTCGTCCATCACAGCGGCGGCGATGACGATCTCGACGCGACGGTTCTGCGGCTCGCGGACGTTCGGGCCGGTCTGCACGAGCAGGCTCTGTTCGCCACGACCGACGACCGCGATCGCGGTGGCGGGCACGCTCTGCTGAACCAGTGCATCCTTGACGGCATTCGCGCGGCGCAGCGACAGCGCCATGTTGTAGGCCTCGCTGCCCGACGTATCGGTATGACCGGTCGCCGTGATGCGAGCGCTACCCTTCGTCTTGTAGGCTCCAGCAGCCTGGCCGACGACGTTCGTGGCCTGCGGGTTCAGCTTGGCGCTGTCCCAATCGAAGAAGACCATGAAGCTCTGAGGTGCCGGCGGCGGCGGCGGCGCAGTGGCCGGCGCAGGTTGGTCGCAGGCGGCGATCATGAACGTGGCAGCAACTAGAACAGACAACTTCTTGAGCATAAGCCCCTCTCCCCTATGGCCGTTTAGCCAGTGGCAATATGCAAAAGTCCCAATGCGTCAGCAATGCAAAAAAGCTTCATAGCAACTGACCGGAGCTCGTCCGTGAGCAAATAGCGCAGGCAAAGAGACCTTTACCCGGTTCCCGCAACCGCCGAGCAAATGCGCCGTTGGGTGACGCAACGCAGACAGGAGGAGTTTCCACGAAGCAAGTAGCAATCATTCTCATCTGTGCCTGCTCATTCGTTGCAGGCTGTGCGTCCTACACCGAACGTGTCGTCGAGAAGCCCGTCCCGGCCCGTACGGCCGAGCGTACTGTCGTCTATGAGAACACCGTGCCGGCGCCGGCTGCGACAACCACCATCTACACGACCCGATAGAGGGCCCAATGGCGAAATTGATCCTTATTGCAGCCGCCTCTTTGATGGCGGCTGCCTGCTCGCTCCAGAGCGAGCGGGTTGTCGAGAAGCCCGTCCCCGCCGAGCGGACCGTCGTTTACACCCGGTAGCCCAATCCTCGACTGCGCGACTACGCGGCCAGGTTGTATAGTTCGGCCACGTTGTCGCGCAGAATGCGCTTCCTCAACTCGGATGTGAGGTGCGCCGTCTGCTCGGCGATGACGTCCTGGCTCCACGGCCAGGTGGAATCGCTGTGGGGAAAGTCGTTGGCCCACATGAGTTGCTGGGGGCCCAATCGGTCGGCGAACTGGAACGCCGTCCAATCGTCCTGGAACGTCAGCGTGATGTGATCGCGGAAATATTCGGACGGCAGCCGCGCCAGTTCCTTGCCCTTCATCCAGTAGCGATGGCGCTTGTACGCATGATCCATGCGGTACATGAAATGCGGAGCCCATCCTGCGTCGGCCTCGACGCAGACGACCCGCAGCTTGGGATGGCGTTCGAATACGCCGCTGAACACCAGCATGCCCATGATGTCCTGGCAGCCCCGGATGATCGACAGGAAGCCGTTGATCTTGGGGCCACGCGGCTTGGAGAGGGAGTTGTCGCCCGAGGTCGTGAGAATGTGCCACGACAGCGGCAATTCGAGCGCGATGGCGGCTTCCCAGAACGGGTCATAGATCGGGTCGTCGTAGTCCTTCTCGCCGGGATTGCCCGGCATCATCACGCCGCGGAATCCCATCGCCTTGATCCGCTCGAGATCGGCGATGCCTTCCTTGACCGTCCGCATCGCCGTCTGGCCCATGCCGACCAGACGGTCGGGCGCGTAGGCGCAGTAGCCCTGGAGCCAGCGATTGTAGGCGTCGAAGCAGGCCTTCTTGAAATCGAAGTCGGGATGATTGCAGATCAGCATACCCACGGTCGGATAGATGATCTCCGCAGCGATCCCATCCTTGTCCTGATCCTGCAGACGGGTGGAGGGATCCCAACCGCTGCGGTGCAGGTCCTCGAACTTCGCGCCGCCGATCCGGATATCCTGTGGGGCGATCCCGGCGGCCGCGATCAAGCCCATCGGCACGGGGGTCTTCATCCCATCCACAAGATAGATGTCGCCCATGCTTTCGTGGCGGACGACGTGCGGCGCGCGCTCCCGGTAGGCGGGGTCGATATGATCGCGGTAGCAGCCGGGCGGCTCGGTAATATGGGAATCTGCAGAAATCGGGCGCCAGTCCATCCATTCCTCCGCTTTTTGCTTGTGCAAGGGTAGGCAGAGGCCGGGAGGCACGGCAAGACGCGGAACTGACTCCGTTTCGGACGGCGGCAGCGGTTGAACCGCCCCCGACCGTGTGGCATACCCCCGCCGCGCGCTGCCGTAGCTCAGTGGTAGAGCACCCCCTTGGTAAGGGGGAGGTCGACAGTTCAATCCTGTCCGGCAGCACCAGCGCTTCCTCCTTGACGAACGAGGAGATGCGGGCCCTCTCGCTGGGTGGTAAAATGGTCCGGGATGGCGCAAAGCAATAAAATTGCATGGGTCGGCGCTGTCGCGCTCGCCGTGATCTCGCTGGCCATCGTCTTCGTCCTGCCGGACCTCCAGGTCGGCAGTGCGCAAAACAGGTCGGAAGTGAACGGCCCGTTGATTTCGCGCGGCTACACTGATGCGCCGGCGGGCACGGCCGTCATCGCCGGCGATCCCGTCGGCGGCTCGGTCCTGACCGAGCTGCGCATCAGGAACGGCCAGGCCGTCAAGCGCGGCGAGATCATTGCGATCCTCAACAACTACGCGACGGCGGATGTCGAAGTGCGCCGGATCGAGCAGGAGCTCGCCAAGGCGCGTCGCCAGCGGGAATCGATGATCTCGGGCTACAGGACGGCCGAAATCGCGCTTCAGGAAATATCGGTCAAGACGGCGTCCGAGGAAAACCGTCTCAAGGAACTCGAACTGTCCCGGTCGAGCGGGCCTCCCGACCAGAAGCAGCTCCAGTCCAACCTCTCCCAGCAGACTCTGGAGCGCGAGGAAGCCCGGCTCAGGTTCCAGAAGGAAGTGCTCGCGGCCGATCTGGCGCAGACCGAAGCCGATATCGCCATCTTCGAAGCCAAGCTCGACGAAGCCAAGATCGGGCGCGAACTCGCCGTGGTGCGCTCGCCGCTCGACGGGGTCGTGGTCGACATCTACACCCGCCAGGGTGAGCGAATCTCCTTCAGGGGCATCGCCAAGATCGTCGATCTCGACCAGATTCGCATCTTCGCCGATGTCGATGAAATCCACCTGCGCAGCGTGAAGCCAGGCGGCAAGGTCGAATTCACCTTCCAGGGCAGCCGCACTGTCCATGTCGGAACGATTGCCCGCACACCTTTGACGGTGAAGCGCACCAAGCGATCCGAGGCGGACCTCGGCGAATCCAACGCGCGGCTGGTCGAGGTCGAGATCAAGCCTGACGATCCGCAGGGTATTCCGCAGATGCTGGGCCGCGAGGCCCGTGTCGTCTTCCAGTAGCGGGCTGAGCGAAGCTCAGCCCGGTGAGCGGCAGGCCGCAGTTTGATTGCAAGCCGCCACGCCTGCAATTTCCGAGAGCCCCGAAGGACGAGCGCCCGGCTCGGCCCCTCAGGCGGCGGCGGTACCGGCCCGCCTAGGCTGTCTGTATTCATAGACGATGACTGCCGCCAGCACGGCCAGGCCGATCGCGCGTGCGGCGACCATTCCGCCCACCCACTCGTCGAGGATCCCCGGGAAGGTGAGTGCAATGCCCGCCACACCGCAGATCACGCGCGTGCCCACGCCGAGGGGCCGCCACAGATGGCCCTGCGCCGCCACTGCCAGGGCCACGATGCCACCCGTTGCCCCCAGCGTGACCCAGGGAATCCAGAGCCAGCTCATGTTCTTGGGCGTCTCGAGCAACAGGCCGGTTCCGATCGGATCGAGGACGAAGATGAACGGCACCAGGAAGGCCGGCAGCGCATATTTCCAGCTCTGCAGCGTGGTCACATAGGGATCGGCGCGCGTGATCGTGGCGGCGGCGAACGGCGCCAGCGCGGTCGGGGGCGAGACCTCCGACAGCACGGCGTAGTAGAAGATGAACATGTGCGCGGCATAGTCCGGGATGCCAAGCTTGATAAGCGCAGGCGCCGCGATGACGGCGCACATGATGTACGAGGCCGTCACCGGCACGGCGAGGCCGACCACCCAGACGATCAGCGCCGTGTACATCGCCGTCCAGAAGACGGAGCCGCCAGCCAGGTCGATGACGATTGACGAGAACTTCAGCGCCAGACCGGTCTTGGTGATGACGCCGACGATGAGTCCGGCACAGGCGCAGGTCGCGGCGACGCCCAGTGCCTGGATCGAGCCGTCGGCCAGCGCCCGGAAGAGGCGACCGGGCCAGAGAGCGGTGTCGGCGCGCAGATAGCTCACCAGGATGGCGAGCAGGATTGACCAGAACACGGCATAGGTCGCAGAGAATCCCCACACCATCAGCACGACCACCGAGATCAGCGAGGTGAAGTGAAAGCCGTACCGCGTCATCAGCTGCGACATCGTGAGGTCGACCGTAGGATCGACCGCGCGCAGGCCGTACTTGCGCGAGTCGATCTCGGTCATCATCAGCAGGCCGAAGTAGTAGAGGCAGGTGGGGATGAGGGCCATCCGCACGATGTCCAGATAGGACATCTTCAGATACTCGGCGATCAGGAAGGCCGCGGCCCCCAGCACCGGCGGCGAGAGGATGGCGCCGAGGCCGCCCGCCGCCAGCAGGCCGCCGGCCGCCGACTTGCCGTAGCCGGCCTCCTTCATGATCGGCCAGGCGACGGTCCCGATGGTCACCGTGGTGGCGACGCCCGAACCCGATGGACCGCCCAGCAGGAACGACGACAGCACGACCGCGCGGCCGGCCGCGTTGGGCTGGCCCTTCATGGCTCGCAGCGAGAAGTCGATGAAGAACCGGCCGGCGCCGGAGGCCTGAAGGATGGCGCCGAAGATCGTGAACAGAATAATGAGGGTGGCGGAGACGTCGATCGCCGATCCGAAGATCCCGTTCAGCGTCATGTATTCTTCGGCGATCAGATCGGAGAGCGGGTAGCCCTTGTGCGTCCACGGCGCCGGCAGGTAGTTGCCCCACATCGCGTAGGCCAAGAATATCACCGACAGGATCGGCATGATCCAGCCGGTGGCCCTGCGGGTCGATTCCAGCACCAGCAGGATGAGGATTCCGCCGATCACCAGGTCGGTCCGGGTCGGCGAGACGTATCGATCGAGGAAGTCGTCGGAATCGGCGAGACTCGTCCAGCTGCCGCCCGTCATCATGTACCAGATGACGACGATCACCAGCCCGGCCGCCGCGATGTCCCACGGCGCGACCCGGTTGCGCCAGCTCTTCACTGCAGGGAACAGCAGGAAGACGAGTGACAGTGCGTAGGCGACATGGATCTCGCGCAGCGACTGCGTGTCGACCGTGGAGGCGGCGGCATAGAGATGGAAGATGGTCATGGTGAAGGCGATGAAGGTGAGGACCTTGCCCCACCAGCCCACGAACTTGTGGATGCCGCCCTCTTCCTGCTCGACGAGTTCCTCGATCTTGCGCCTTTCCTCGTCGCTCAGCAGCTCGGCCTGGACCGTCATCGTTCTTCCCACCCCAAAATGGAAACGGGGCCCCCCTGGTGGAGGGCCCCGGCCGTAGTCCTGTCGTTACGACAGCTTGATGCCCTTCTCGGCGAAATACTTCATCGCACCGGGATGGAACGGGACCGACGAGTTCGCGGTCTTCTGGTTCTCGGCCGTCATGTCGGTCGACGCCTTGTGGGTCGCGACCAGGTCGGCATGGTTCTCCCACAGGGTCTTGGTGATCGTATAGGCTTGGTCGTCACTCATCGATGCCGGCACGACGAGGATGTTCCAGATGGCGATCACCGGCACTGCCGCGTCCTGGTTCGGATAGGCCTTGGCAGGAATCTGGCTCGCCGCGAAGACGGGGCCGTACTTCTTGTTGAGCGCCGGCACCAGGTCGGCCGTCGAGATCAGCTTGATCTTGACGCCCTGGGTCGCCGCCAGGTCCGTGATCGCGGCGACCGGCGGTCCGCCGTTGAAGAAATAGCCATCGAGCTTGCCATCCTTCATCGCGTTCGTGCTCTCGGCCGGCGACAGGCGCTCACGCTTGATGTCGCTGAGCTTCAGCCCGAGTTCGTCGATGATGCGCAGCGCCATGACTTCGGATCCGCTGACCGGCGCGCTGGTCGAGATGCGCTTGCCCTTGATGTCGGACAGCTTGTTGATGCCGGTGCCTTCCATGGTCACGAAGTGCACCAGGTTGGGATAGACCACGGCCAGGGTGCGTGACTCGACGGGCTTGTCCTTGAACTTGTCGAGACCCTTGATGGCATCGTAGGCCGTGTCGCACTGGGTCAGCGCCATCTGGGCCTTGCCGTCCCGGATCATGTGCATGTTGGCGACCGAGCCCGCCGTCGCCTCGGCGGTAACGGCCCATCCCGGAACCTTCTTGCTCAGGATGTTCGCCATCGCACCGCCAAGCGGATAGTAGACGGCGCCCGTCGTGCCCGTGGCGATCGAGAACTGGGTCTGGGCGGCGACCGGGAACGCCCCGCCCACCAGCCCGAAGGCGCCGGCGGCCGAGCCGGCGGCGATGAATTGACGTCGATTCATAAGACGCTCCCTGATGTTCGTTCACTCCCCGAAGAAGCGCGGAAGAAACCACGACTACCACAGGGAGGCAACACGCACGAAATGGCGGTTTTTCGAAACCCGGCGTCGCCTGCCGGAAGGAGGTGGCGCAATGCCGCTCTCCCGGTCGAACATCAGCGACACAGTGGGGCGCCCTTTAATTGAAACGATTGCCGTGTAATCTGGACGGGTGATTCACAATCTGACTTTGGTCCACTTGCTGTTGGTCGGAGCGGCCGACGGCTGCATCTACCTGTCACTGCGCGAGGTGCGCCGACGCTATATTTCGACATGGCGCCTGTTCGCGCCCGCCTTTCTGGCGCTCTTCGCGGGGACCATCCTCTCTCTCCCCCAACTCGCCGAACACCAGCCGCCCTCGCTGTTCGGTCTGGCACTGGCCGCCGGCTTCGTCGTGGGGGCGGTTCGTGGGATCATGATCGGCATCCGGCACGACATGTACCGGCCGCAGGTCAACCTCAGCCATGCCGCGAAGCTCCTCCTCCTCTGGGTGGCGATTGCCGTTGGCGCGGCCGTCGCCGTGGAGTGCGTGGCTGCCTTCGTGGCCCGTCCGGAAATGGAGATATTCCGCCTTGGAGCAGCTCTCCTCGCCATGTTCTGCGGCAGTGCCATGCTCGGCCGGGCGTTGCTTCTCACCATCCGGCTGCACCTCGCCGACCGCGGCAGCAGTTAGTCAAGGAGCCTGGCGCGGTGCCAAGCTGAAGGATTCGAAGAAGCGGCGGGTCGCGGGCGCCGTCTGGACTCCGCCCCTGCCGACCACGATGAGTTGGTAGAGTGTGTCACCTGCGTAGATGGCGCGGGTCGCCAGGACCCAGCCGTCCTCTTCATGGACGTACTCGCGCGCCGGCGCGCCGGAAACGGTGAGCGGCCGGTCGGCCAGGAGTTGGCCGGGCCGACCGTCCCGGCTTTTCAACAGCATTTGCGCCGGCGTGAGGTCCGGCGACACCCTTGGGTAGGGCGTATGGGAGAAGAAGAACTCGGTAGCCCCCAGAGTGACGGTTCGTTCAATCTGGCCGACGACCGCTCCGGTGCCGCCGATCTTCACCTCCTGCACCGCCCGTTCAGGCTGGCCCGGCATCTCGACCTTGAAGCTGGCCTCTCTGACCTCGGTCCATTGCTGCGCCGTGACCGGCGTCGTGATGCCCGCGATCAGCGCCCAGCTGCCTACCAGCGCGACGCAAAGCGCGCGCACGCCCGACGATTGTGCCATGCGGTCCCCCGCTCTGCCCAAAGTCGCAGCCAGTGTCACACGACAGACCCGGTTGCGCAAAAAAGCCCCGCTTCCTTGCGGAAACCGGGGCATCAGTCGTTGGGGAGAGGCAATGGCCCAAAGGCACAAGGCCAATGCCGAAAAGAAAAACGCCAGTCGTGCGTTTCGGTTCCCCCACGCGGGCCTTGCCTGTTGTCATCCTGCGCACCATTCGACAGGCTCTGCGGATGGATGTCGAATTGAACCGTGATGCGAAACGCATCGTCAGTGACTGGCTCATCGAACTGAATACGGCGCTCGAAGCGAGAGCGCTCGAGAACGTGGGCGCCCTGTTCCGGCCGGATGCGGATTGGCGAGACATCATCGCGCTGACTGGCACGATCGAAACCGTGAGTGACCGCGCCGCCGTCGCACGGCGACTGGTCGATACGACCGCGGCAACCGCCGCCTCGGGCTTTGCGATCGATCCGGAGCGATATCCGCCGCGCGACGTCGAGCGGGCGGGCGAGCCCTGCATCGAGGCCATCCTGACGTTCGAAACCGCGATCGGCACGGGCGCCGGGATTGTACGACTGAAGCGCAGCGACTGCCGCGCGGGAGCGGCCCAGGCATGGACGCTGCTGACCTCACTCGAGTCGCTGCGCGGCCACGAAGAGGAGACGATCCTCGAGAAGGCCGAGGAACCCGCTTTCGAGCGCGAGTTCCACGGGCCCAACTGGCTCGATCGGCGCCGTGAGGCGTCACGCTACGCCGATCGCGACCCCGCCGTGCTGATCGTGGGAGGCGGTCACGCCGGCATCACCGCGGCGGCCCGCCTCAAGGCGCTGGGCGTCGAGGCGCTCGTCGTCGACCGCATGGCGCGGATCGGTGACAACTGGCGCAAGCGCTATCACGGGCTGAAGCTGCACAACCAGAAGCACTCCAATCACTTCCCCTACCTGCCGTTCCCGAGAACCTGGCCGAAGTACATCCCCAAGGACAAGATCGCCAACTGGCTCGAATCCTACGTCGAGATCATGGAGATCGACTTCTGGACGGGCACCAGCTTCAAGGGCGCGACATGGGACGCCGCCGCGAAGCGCTGGACGGCCGAGCTCGACATGGACGTGGCCGGCGGCGTCCACCGCACGCTGCATCCACGGCACATCGTAATGGCGACCAGCGTGAGCGGCACGCCGAACATTCCCGACATACCGACCCTCGACCGTTTCGAGGGCACCGTCGTCCATTCGAGCAAGTTCGCCAGCGGCGCGGAGTGGAAGGGACAGCCCGTCTACGTCTTCGGCACCGGCACCAGCGCCCATGACATCGCCCAGGACCTGCACGGCAACGGCGCCCATGTCACCCTGGTGCAGCGTAGTCCGACTCTCATCGTCAACGTCGAGCCGGGCGCACAGCTCTATGACGGCATCTACTACGGCAAGGGTCCGACCCTCGAGGATCGAGACCTGATCAACGTCTCGGTGCCCCTGCGGGTGATGAAGAAAGCCCATCGCCTCCTGACCGACCAGGCGAGGGCGCATGACGCCCCCCTCCTGGAAGCGCTGGAGCGGGTAGGCTTCAGGCTGGAATTCGGCGAGGATGGCACCGGCTGGCCGCTCAAGTATCGCGGCCGTGGCGGCGGCTATTACTTCAACGTGGGCGCCTCCGATCTCGTGGCAAAGGGCGAGATCGGATTGATCCAGTATGCCGATATCGACTCGTTCACGGCGACCGGCCTCCTGATGAGGGACGGCACCCAGCGGTCTGCCGCCCTGGTCGTGCTGGCAACCGGCTACAAGGGCCAGGATCACCTGGTCGAACAGCTGTTCGGGCCGGACATTGCCCGGAAGGTCGGACCGGTCTGGGGATTCGACGACCGAACCCAGGAACTGCGCAACGTGTGGATTGCGACGGCGCAGCAAGGGCTCTGGTTTCAGGGCGGCTCCTTCGCCCAATGTCGCATGTACTCCAAGTACCTGGCTTTGCAGATCAAGGCGGCCGAGGTCGGCCTGACTTAGCCGCAGA
>JAGNNA010000416.1 GCA_017990895.1 Reyranella sp. | reverse complement strand
GCAATCGACCGGCCGGCCGGTGGCGCGACCGGCATCGCGCAGCCCGCGCCAGTTGGCCGCGATCGCGCCCAGGTCGATGGAAAGGATCGCGCCGGCCCGCCGGGCCGCGTCGTCGTCGCCGGAAATTGACACAGTGTAACCTTAGAACTCCGGGACGGGCCCGTCAGCACCGACATCGAGATTGCCGAACTTCGTGAACTTCCCTTCGAACGCCAAGCGCACAATGCCCGTGGGACCATGGCGCTGCTTGGCCACGATTACCTCGGCCTTGCCGTAGGTTTCCTCGCAGCGCTGCTTCCAGGCGTCGTGGCGCTCGTTGAACTTCTGGTCGCTTTCCTCGGCGCGCCGCGCGGGTTCGGTACGGGTGAGGTAGTATTCCTCGCGGTAGACGAACATCACGACGTCGGCATCCTGCTCGATCGATCCGGATTCGCGAAGGTCGGCGAGCTGGGGGCGCTTGTCCTCGCGCTGCTCGACGGCGCGCGAAAGCTGCGACAGGGCGATCACCGGCACGTCCAGCTCCTTGGCGAGCGTCTTCAGGCCACGCGTGATCTCCGAGACCTCCTGGACGCGATTCTCCTGCCGGCTCTTGCCCGACGGATTGAGGAGCTGGAGGTAGTCGACGATGATCAGGCCGAGGCCATGTGTCCGCTTTAGCCGGCGGGCGCGGGTGCGCAGCGCGGCAATGGACAAAGCGGGCGTGTCGTCGATGAAGAAGTTGAGGTGCTCGAGTTCGTGGCTGACGTTCAGCACCGTGTCGAATTCGGTGCTGTTCATCTCGCCTTTGCGAATTTTCTCGGAGGAGAGCTCGGCCTGCTCGGACAACATGCGGGTGGCCAGCTGCTCGGCGGACATTTCGAGCGAGAAGAAGCCGACGACGGCGCCGTCGACAGCCTTGGGATGGCCGTCGACGATCTCCTCACGATAGGCCTTCGCGGCGTGAAAGGCGATGTTGGTCGCCAGCGCGGTCTTTCCCATCGATGGGCGGCCGGCGAGGATCAGAAGGTCGGATCGATGCAGGCCGCCCAGTAGCTGGTCGAGGTTGACCAAACCGGTGGCCACGCCGGTGAGCTTGCCCTCGCGGCCATAGGCCGCCTCGGCGGCGGTCATGGCTTCGGTGAGGGCCATGCGGAACGGCTTGAATCCGCCCTCGGTCTGGCCGGTGGTCGCGAGGTCGTAGAGCTTCTTTTCGGCGACCTCGATCTGCTGCAGCGCGGTCTCGTCGACGTCGCCGGAGAAGGCGCCGTTGACGACGTTCTCGCCGAGATCGATGAGCTGGCGGCGCAGGTAGAGATCGTGCACGGCACGGCCGAACGCGGCGGCGTCGATCACATGCACGGACGCTGCGGCGAGCCGGGCGAGATAGGCGGCACCGCCGGCCTCCTTCATCGCAGGGTCCTGCTCGACGTAGGTCTTGAGCGTTACGGCGCTCACGACCTGGCCGCGCTCGATCAGGCGCGACAGCGAATCGTAGAGCTTTCCGTGCGCCGGGTCGGCGAAATGTTCGGGGCGCAGAAACTCGGCCACGCGTTGGTAGGCGGCGTTGTTCACGAGAATGGAGCCGAGCAGCGCCTGCTCCGCTTCGAAATTGTGCGGGGGCTCGCGCAGGCGCGCATCTTCGGCGCCGGGCAGGCGCGTGACGTTCGAGGACTCTTTCAGTGGCTCCATCACATTGTCTTTGCCCAAGATGGGAGGGGGATCACCAGCGCAAAGATTTCAGGGCGCCCGCTTATCCCGAGCGTAGCGAGGATACCTTCCTATTCGGCCGCCATGGACCCTGCGACGTTCTTAAGGCGTTCCTGGGTTGTCATGTAGTCACGAATGAGCGGGACCGCATCCTGGCGCCGCGCGATCTGGATCTGGAAGACCATCTGGTTCATGTACCGGAAGGCCACCTCGCAGCCCGCGAGATAGAACTCCCACATCCGGCAGAAGCGCTCGTCGTAGCCGGCGAGCTTCTTGATCTGTTCGCGATTGGCGAGGAAGCGCTGCCGCCAGAGACGCAGCGTCTCTGCGTAATGCAGACGCAGCACTTCGATGTCGGTCACCCAAAGTCCCGCCTTCTCGATCGCCGCCAGCACTTCCGACAGGGCGGGGGAGTAGCCGCCGGGGAAGATGTATTTGCGGAGCCAGGTGTTGGTGCCGCCCGGCGGCTCCATGCGGCCGATCGAGTGCAGCAGCATCACGCCATCGTCCGCCAGCAGCTCCTTCACCTTCGTGAAGTATTCGAGATAGTGCGCGGACCCCACGTGCTCGAACATCCCTACCGAAACGATGCGGTCGTAGCGACCCGGCTCCTCGCGGTAGTCGAGAAGCTTGAAGCGGACCTTGTCGGAGATGCCCTCGTCGGCGGCGCGGCGGCTCGAAACGCCATGTTGCTCTCGCGAGAGGGTTACGCCCGTCACGTCGACGTCGAAGGCGCGCGCCAGGTAGAGACCCATGCCGCCCCAGCCCGACCCTATGTCGAGCACTTTCTGGCCCGGGCGGAGGAGAAGCTTGGCCGTGATGTGCGCCTTCTTGGCGGCCTGTGCTGTCTCCAGCGGTTCGCTGCCTGTCGTGAAATAGGCGCAGGAATACTGTCGGTCGCGATCCAGGAAGAAATCGTAGAGCTCGCCCTTCAGGTCGTAGTGGTGCGCCACGTTCTTCTGAGCCTTGCCGACAGGATTGTACTGTTCCAGCACGCGTAGCCACCGCTGGAGCGAGTAGGACCAGCGCATCAGGGGCGTCGAATCGACTGCGGCCATGTTGCGCCCCAGGAGGTCGAGCAGGTCGTAGAGGTCACCCTGTTCGACGGTCAGTCGTCCGTCCATGTAGGCCTCGCCGAGGGCGAGTCGGGGTCGCAAGGCAAGGCGTATGCCCGTCCACCAGTCGTCGACCCGCATCGTCACCGCGGGACCGGCTTTTGTGCCCTTGATCTGATGCGACCGACCGGCTTCGTCGATGATGGTCAGTTCGCCTTCGCTCACGATCCGGGCAAGGACCTGCGCAAGCAGCACGACGATTCACTCCAAATTGTCGCCGCCCGGATGTTAGTCACATCCGCTTTGGTGACGCAAAGGGGTGAATTCGCAAAATTTGCCCTGGGTGAATGGGAATAAATCGCATTTGGATTGCCGGTGTGCACTGTGGGTGTTATCAGCCATTGATACGCACTCGCAGTGGAGGAAAACTTGAAGAGACGTGCGCTAGTGAAGGCTGGCCTGGCGTTGGGTTCCGGTGCGTTCATCGCCCGCAAGGCCTGGGCCCAGGGCGGCACGCTCAACCTCTATTCCGCCCGGCACTACAAGACCGACGAGGCGCTCTACGGCAACTTTGCTGACCTGACCGGGGTGAAGATCAACCGTGTCGACGCAGAGCCCGACCCGCTCATCCAGCGTCTACGGACCGAAGGCGACAAGAGCCCGTGCGACGTCTTCATCACCGTTGACGCCGGCCGCATCGAGCGCGCCCGTGAGATGGGGCTGCTGCAGGCGACCGACTCGGCTGTCCTGGCCAAGGCCATCCCCGCCCACCTGCGCGATCCCGACAATACCTGGTTCGGCTTCTCCAAGCGCGCCCGCATCATCGTCTTCAACAAGGAGAAGATGCAGGCGGCGGCCGCCCCGCAGAACTACGAGGATCTCGCCGATCCGAAGTGGAAGGGCAAGGTCCTGATCCGGTCCTCCGGGAACATCTACAATCAGTCGCTCACCGGCTCGATCCTCGCGGCCGACGGCCCGGAGAAGACGGAAGCCTGGGCCAAGGGTGTTGCCGCCAATCTGGCGCGCCCGCCGCGCGGTGGCGATACCGATCAGATCAAGGCCGCTGCGGCGGGCGAGGGCGACGTCGCGGTCGTGAATACCTACTACTTCGTGAACCTGATGCGCTCGAACAAGCCGGAGGACCGCGAGCTCGTGGCCAAGCTGGGCGTGGTCTTCCCGAACCAGTCCAACCGCGGCGCGCACGTGAACCTGAGCGCCGGCGGCATCGCCAAGCACGCACCGAACAAGGAAGCGGCGGTCAAGTTCCTCGAGTACCTGGTTTCGCCGCAGGCCCAGAAGTACTTCGCCGACGGCAATTCGGAATACCCGGTCGTGGCGTCGGTCGAGCTCTCGCCGGAACTCAAGGCGCTCGGCACCTTCAAGGAAAACCAGCTCAACGCCCGGGTGTTCGCGCAGAACAACGCCGAGGCGCTGAAGATCATGGAC
>JAGNNA010000086.1 GCA_017990895.1 Reyranella sp. | reverse complement strand
GCGGGAAGCGGAACTCGCCCAGCCGGTCGAACATGAACGACACGCTGTTGGATTCACCCAGGTTGCCGCCGTGCTTGGAGAAGATCGAGCGGACTTCGCCGGCGGTGCGGTTGCGGTTGTTGGTCAACGCCTCGACGATCACGGCGACTCCGGCCGGGCCGTAGCCCTCGTAGCGCACCTCGTCGTAGTTCGCGTCCGCATCGGGCCCCGAACCACGCTTGATGGCGCGATCGATCGTGTCGCGGGTCATGTTGGCGTCGCGCGCGGCGATCATCGCCGCCCGCAGACGCGGGTTCGACGCCGGGTCGGCCGCCCCCAGCCGCGCCGCCGTGGTGATTTCACGGATCAGCTTGGTGAAAATCTTGGCCCGCACGGCGTCCTGACGCCCCTTGCGGTGCATGATGTTCTTGAATTGGGAATGCCCCGCCATCGCAGACAACCAGATTAGGTAACGAGATGAGCCGGCTATACCACTTCTCGTGGGTTTTGGCAGGCCGCAGACGCCCCAACCGTCCGTCGGGACAAAAAAAGGCGGGGGCCGAAGCCCCCGCTAAAAAACGTCGGAATCTTGATTCCGACGCCCCCTCTAACCTTGAAGACAGTAGGCCGATCCGGCAAAAAACCGTTTAACATCAAAAGGATGCCGGTTTTTCCCCAGGCCGTCAACGGCGCTTTTCCAGGCACTGCTAATAGGTGTGGGAGGCCGCTGCGGGATACAAGATGCGGGAAAGTCAGGCGCTTGGGGCGAGCCGCCCTCCCACCCTGACCGGCCGGATCGACTTCGCGAGCCCGGTCCGGTCGTCTGTTTCGACAACCGCCGCGCACAAAGTCCCCTCGCCCTCGGCCGGCGACAGGCGCTCGCCCGGCATTTTCCGGATGAACCGCAGCATCGCGACCTCCTTCTTCATGCCGATCACGCTGTCATAGTCGCCGCACATGCCGACATCGGTCTGGTAGGCCGTGCCGCCGGGCAGCACCCAGCCATCGGCCGTGGGGACATGGCTGTGCGTCCCGAGCACGGCCGACACGCGGCCGTCGCAATAGTGGCCGATCGACTGCTTCTCGCTGGTGGCTTCGCCATGGACATCGACCAGGATCAGGTTGGCGGTGCCACCCAGCGCATACTTGGACAGTTCGGCGTCGAGCGCGCGAAACGGATCGTCTAGCGCGTCCATGAACAGGCGGCACATGACGTTGATCACCACGACCTTCTGGCCTCGCGGGGTCTGGAACAGGTGGGCGCCCCATCCCGGCGTACCGGGCGGAAAATTGATCGGCCGCAACAGGCGCTTGTCCTGCGCGATGTAAGGGATGATCTCGCGCTGGTCCCAAGCGTGGTTGCCGGTGGTGATGCAGTCGACGCCCGCCTCGTGCAGTTCGGCGCAGATCTTGGCGGTGATGCCGAAACCGGCCGCCGCGTTCTCGCCGTTCACCACGACGAAATCGAGCCCGAGTTCGCGACGCAGCCGCGGCACTTCCCTGACGACCGCGTCGCGGCCGGCGCGGCCGACGATGTCGCCGCAGAACATGATTTTCATGCGTCAGACAAAGGCGCAAGCGCGCCGGTCGGTCAACAGCCAATCGAGTCGCTGGTCCCCAGCGCCATGCGGCACGTCCGGGATGAACTGGAGATCGAAGCCGACGCCGATCGCCGTCACCTTGCGCCGCCGGCGCAGATCTTCGAGCGTGCGGTCGTAGTAGCCGCCGCCGTAGCCCAGCCGCCAGCCCTCCGAATCGCAGGCCAGCAACGGCACCAGGAGGATGTCCGGTTCCAGCGTCTCGCAGCCGGCCAACGGCTGCAGCGTGCCGAACACGCCCGATTCCAATGGATCGCCCGGTTGCCAGGCCCGGAACGACAGCCGTTGGCCACGGCCGTGCACGACCGGCAGGGCCAACCGGCATCCCTCGCCGCGGAGATGAGCCATCAGGGGATGGATATCGATCTCGTCCTTGATCGGCCAGAAGCCAGAGACCACGGCGGGCAACTCAGCGGGGCATTCGAGTTGGTAGATGTCGAGGAGGCCCGCGGCTGCGGCGCGGCGATCGTCCTCGCCGAGGCCTTGTCGTCGGATCATCATCGCGCCGCGAAGCGCCCGTTTGCGTTCGATCAGGGTCATGCCGGCAAGGGAAGCTAAAGTGGGGCGGCTCCACGATGGGCCGTGGCTCGAAGAACCTCCAAGGCCTGCAAAAGCAGGTGGGCGTCGTGTAGCCAAGACCAAGGTCAAGGCCAGGAACAACTCCCAGGAGTTCTTATTGGCCCCGGGGTTTTTAGCGAACCACGCACCGCGCAGAATTCCGCCCCACGCCTAATGTAGGGACTTGGGGCGGTCGTCGCAATGCAGAGGGGAGCCGTACTGATGCAGATCCCTCGCATTGCTCGGGATGTCAGGCGCCGCCTACGCGGCGCCGGACACCTTCTTCGACATCTTGTCGACGCGGGCGGTGATCAGCTCCTCGAGCGCGGTGGCCAGGGTATCCGCGCTGTCCGTCGCCGTGACGCGAGCCGTCTCCGCCGCCTTGGCGACACCGCGCGCCTCGCGGCTTTCCTCTGCCAGCAGCAGCGAGGCGAACACCAGAAGCTTGAATTCGGGCGTACCGGGGAGCTGGCGGCGAAGTTCGCTCACCTTGCCGTCGACATAGGCGGCCAATTCCTGGACGCGCGCTTCCTCGCCTTCGCCACATGCGAGTTCGTAGGTACGACCGGCGATCTGAACCGAAACCTGCGGCATTGTCCGCTTCTCCTGTTTATTGCGCCTTGTCCGGCGTCTGAAGGGTGGTGCAGTGTGCCACGTCGCACCCGGCGACGCACGCCGGGGCTGGGAAAGAAGGTCCGTCAGGACTGATCGGCGGCCAGCAGGGAACGGATGTATTCCATGGCGCGCTCGAGGCGTCCTTCGACCTCGGTCGCCACCCGTTTCAGCTCTTCGTGCTCGCTTTCGACCTTCGCGAGGCGGGCGGCAAGCGCGTCCGACCGTTCCCGCTCGGCTCGCAGGCGCTCGTCGAGCATCGATTCGAGCCGGCTCAGCGCGCTGTCGACTCGGTCCGTTACGCTGGCTGCCTTGGACATGGTTCTCCCGACAGCGGATCGCCGTTGGTCGCCCGGCTGAATCTGCTCCATCGAAAGAGATTAAGTGTTGTGCCTGTGAGCGGTCAACATCTGGCCCCTGTGGAGGCCAAACGCCCGCAAGATGTTGGCTTTGCCCGAGTTTTTGCGCATTGACGGGCCAAAGGGTGGTCGTCATGTTGCGCGCCATCCGAAAACCCATACGGCACAAGCATAAAATGACCGATCAGACCGCTGCCCCGCGCGACATGGCGAACGCCATCAGGGCCTTGGCCATGGATGCCGTGCAGTTGGCGGATTCGGGTCATCCCGGCATGCCGATGGGCATGGCCGATGTGGCCACCGTCCTGTTCTCGAAGTTTCTGAAGTTCGACGCCTCGGAGCCGAACTGGCCCGATCGCGACCGCTTCATCCTGTCGGCCGGTCACGGCTCGATGCTGCTCTATTCGTTGCTGCATCTCACCGGCTACGCCGACATGCCCCTCGACGAGCTGAAGAAGTTCCGCCAGCTTGGCGCCCGCACCGCGGGCCATCCCGAATACGGCCATGCGAGCGGCATCGAGACGACCACCGGTCCGCTGGGCCAGGGCCTCGGCAATTCGGTGGGCTTCGCCCTCGCCGAGCGCCTTCTCGCCGAGCGCTTCGGCCGCGACGTCGTCGACCACTATACCTACGTCATCGCCGGCGACGGCTGCCTGATGGAAGGCGTCGGCCAGGAAGCCATCACGCTGGCCGGCCATCTCGGCCTCGGCCGCCTGATCGTCCTGTTCGATGACAATGGCATCTCGATCGACGGCCCGACCTCGCTTTCGACGTCCGAGGATCACAAGAAGCGCTTCGCCGCCGCCGGCTGGCACGTGCAGGCGGTCGACGGGCACGATCCCGAAGCCGTCACGCGCGCCATCCGCAAGGCCCGCAACGTCACCGACAAGCCCTCGCTGATCGCCTGCAAGACGGTGATTGGCTACGGCGCGCCGACCAAGGCCGGCACCGCCGCCACGCACGGCTCGCCGCTCGGCAAGGACGAGATCGCCGGCGCCCGCACCAAGCTCGGCTGGAGCCACGGCCCGTTCGACATTCCCGAGGCGGTCTTCTCCGCCTGGCGCAAGATCGGCGCGCGCGGCAAGTCGGCCCGCCGCAAGTGGAACAAGAACCTCGCCGCGATGGCTCCGGAGGATCGCGCCGAATTCGACCGCCGCCAGAAGGGCGATCTTCCGCCCGCCGTCGGCGAGGCGATCACGGCCTTCAAGACCAAGATCGCCGCCGAGAAGCCCTCCTGGGCCACCCGCAGGTCGAGCCAGGAAGCGCTCGAGGTCATCAACCCGGTGCTGCCGGATACAGTCGGCGGCTCGGCCGACCTGACCGGCTCGAACAACACCAAGACCGCCACGCTGAAGGGCGCCTCGCGCGCCGATACGGCCGGCCGCTACATCTATTACGGCATCCGTGAGCATGCGATGGCGGCGGCGATGAACGGCATGGCGCTGCATGGCGGCGTCATTCCCTACGGCGGCACCTTCATGGTGTTTACCGACTATTGCCGCCCGTCGATCCGCCTGTCGGCACTGATGGGCGTGCGGGTCATCTATGTGATGACCCATGATTCCATCGGCCTCGGCGAAGACGGCCCGACCCACCAGCCCGTCGAGCATCTCGCGGCGCTGCGCGCCATTCCCAACCTGCAGGTGCTGCGTCCCGCCGACGCCATCGAGACGGCGGAATGCTGGCAGATCGCGCTCGAAGCCAAGCATACGCCGAGCGTGATCGCGCTCACCCGGCAGAACGTGCCGACGGTACGTGACGCGGACGACGAGAACCTGTGCGCCAAGGGTGCCTACATCCTGGCCGGCAACGAGTCGGCGCCAATCCGCCTGATCGCCTCGGGCTCGGAAGTGCAACTCGCCCTCGCCGCCCGCGATCTTCTCGCGCAGGAAGGCAAGGAGGCCGCCGTGGTCTCCATGCCGTCGTGGGAGTTGTTCGCAGCGCAGGACGAGAGCTATCGCGGCAAGGTCATGGGCGGCGACGGCACGATCCGTGTCGCCTGCGAGGCGGCGACCGGCTTCGGCTGGGAGCGCTGGCTCGGATCGAAGGGCGCGTTCGTCGGCATGAAGGGCTTCGGCGCATCGGCCAAGGCCCCTGAACTCTACAAGCATTTCGGCATCACGGCCGAAGCGATCGCGGAAGCGGCGCGCCGGCTGGCGCAATAACGGAGGGAAGAAGATGGCTGTTCGTGTTGCAATCAACGGCTTCGGCCGCATCGGCCGCAATGTTCTGCGCGCCATCATCGAGTCGGGCCGCAAGGATATCGAGGTCGTGGCGATCAACGATCTCGGCCCGGTCGAGACCAATGCCCACCTCTTCCGCTTCGACTCCGTGCACGGCCGCTTCAACGGCGAAGTGAAGGTCGCCGGCGACACGATCGACGTGGGTCGCGGCCCGATCAAGGTCACCGCCGAGCGCGATCCCGCCAAGCTGCCGCACAAGGCGATGGGCGTCGATATCGCGCTGGAGTGCACCGGCATCTTCACGTCGAAGGACAAGGCCTCGGCGCACCTGACGGCCGGCGCCAAGCGCGTGCTGGTCTCGGCTCCGGCCGACAACGCCGACCTCACGGTCGTCTACGGCGTCAACCACGAGAAGCTCACCAAGGACCACATCGTGGTCTCGAACGCCTCGTGCACGACGAACTGCCTGGCCCCGGTGGCCAAGGTGCTGAACGACGCGGTCGGCATCGACCACGGCTTCATGACGACGATCCACGCCTACACCGGCGACCAGCCGACGCTCGACACGATGCACAAGGACATGTACCGCGGCCGCGCCGCCGCGCTGTCGATGATCCCGACCTCGACCGGTGCCGCCAAGGCCGTCGGCCTCGTGCTGCCGGAACTGAACGGCAAGCTCGACGGCGTGTCGATCCGCGTGCCCACGCCGAACGTCTCGGTCATCGACTTCAAGTTCGTCGCCAAGAAGAAGACGACCAAGGAAGAGATCAACGAGGCCGTGAAGCGCGCCGCCGCAAACCAGCTCAAGGGCATCCTCGGCTGGACCGATCAGCCGAACGTCTCGATCGACTTCAACCATGATAGCCACTCCTCGACCTTCCACATGGACCAGACCAAGGTCATGGAAGGCACGCTGGTACGCGTCATGAGCTGGTACGACAACGAGTGGGGCTTCTCGAACCGCATGGCCGACACCGCCGTCGCGATGGGCAAGCTCGGCTGATCCGGCCGATCCGCGTACAGACGACGGGCGCCCCGAGGGGCGCCCGTTTTCGTTGACGCCGGCTTTGCGAGGGCCCCGCTACTCGATGAGCTCGTCGGCACGCACCAGGATGCTGGGCGGTATGGTGACGCCGATCGCCTTGGCGGTCCGGAGATTGACGGCGTAGACGAACTCCGAAGGCTGCTCGATCGGCAGGTCGCCCGGCGCGGCGCCCCGCAGGATCCGGTCGACATAGCGCGCCGATCGCATGAACAAGGCCTGGATGTTCACGCCATAGGACATCAGTCCGCCGTTGCGGCACTGGTCGACGGCTCCCAGCAGCGGAATCCGCTGCTCGATCGCGAGGGCGGCCAGCTGTTGGGCGTTCGTACCCAGCGCGAAGATCGAGTGATCGTGCGAAATCACCGCCTGCGCCTGCTTGTCACTCCAGACCGAGAAGGCCGGCGCGAACTCCGCTGCCCTGCGCACCTCGATGGGCAACAGCTCGATGCCGAGCGCGGCAGCCGCCGCTCCCATCTTGTCGTGGATCGGCGGATTTGCAGGATGAGATTTGTAGAGCAGCACGCCGACCCGCCGCGCTGCGGAATCGACCTCGCGCAACAACTCCAGCCGCTTGGCCATGATCTCGGCAACGAAGATCGTGAGGCCCGTCACGTTACCTCCCGGCTTCGCGATGCTCTTGGCGAGCCCGACGGACACCGGGTCGGGCCCCACCACCTGCACGATCGGAATCCGGTCCTTGAACTCATGCGCGGCCGAGGCGCCGGACGTGTATGTCACGATCAAGTCCACCGGGAAGTCGACGAGCTGCCGCGCTATGGCCGGAAGACGCTCGGCCACGCCGTCGGTGTAACTGTACTCGAAGACGACGTTGCGACCTTCGACGTAACCGAGTTCGCGCAGCGCCGTCTGGAAGATTTCGATGTCGCGCCTGAGGGCCGGCGCGGTATCCGGCATCAGCATCCCGAGCCGCCAGACCTTCTGAGCCGGCTGCGCCAGCGCGCGTCCGGCGAGGCTCCACGAGGCCGCCATGGCCGCCAGTAGAAAACGTCGCTCCATGCCCTACCTCTACGCCTCGGGAACCGGCGGCGCCCTGACCCCATGCAGGCGCGCAACCGACGCGGGGCGCGCCATGCCGCGGAGCTGCCGCTCCCCAAGATCCTCGACTTCCGAAATCCCCTCGATGGCGGCGGCCAGACGACCGCTCACCAGCACTTCGCCGTCGCTCGCCTCGGCGCACAGACGGGCCGCGAGATTGATCACGGCGCCGATCGCGGTGTAGTCGAACCGATCCTCAAAGCCGATGCGTCCCAGCGTGGCGTAGCCTTGCGCCATGTCGATGCCGAGGCCCAACCGGTGGTCTCGCCTCTGCCAGCGCGGCACGAGCGATGCCACGGCGTCGCGCATCTCGATGGCGAGACGCGCAGCCCTGTCGGGAGCGTCCTCGCAGGGCAATGGGTCATTGAAGAACACCAACATCCCGTCACCCGTGAAACGGTCGAGCGTGCCTTCATACTTGCGGATCAGCGGGCCGACGGCACCGTGATACTCGGCGAGTACGGCCATGATGTCCTCCGGCTCCGCGGTTTCCGAAAAGGACGTGAAGCCTCGCAGATCGCAGAACATCGCCACGACCTCGCGCCGGTGGTTCTCCAGGATCCTTTCGTCGCCCGAGGAGACGATTGCCTGCGCAAGCTGCGGCGCCAGGAATCCGCGCAAGCGGCCCACGCGCTGCAGTTCGTCGACCTGGGAGGCCACCTTCGCTTCCAACTCGCGATTCAGCTCGTGCACCTCGTCGTGCAGCGCCTTGATGCGCAGCATCGCCCGCACGCGGACGATCAGCGCGCCATGATCGACCGGCTTGGCGAGGTAGTCGTCGCCACCTGCCTCGAGTCCCGCGACGACGTCCTTCGGCGTGATCCTGGCGGTCACCATGATGGCAGGAATGAAAGGCAGGCTGCGGTCGGCCTTGAGCCGGCGCACCACCTCCAGCCCATCGATCCCGGGCATCATGATGTCGAGCAGGATCAGGTCGGGCAGGGTTTCGCGGACCATCGCCAACGCCTGTTCGCCGTCCACCGCCGTCACGATCTCGTAGCCCAGGCTTTCGAGGCGCATGCGCAGGATCTCGACATTGTCGGGAACGTCGTCGACGACGAGGATGCGGGCGGGATCGCGCATGGTCAGCCTACGATCTCGCGGACCTTGGCCAGCAACTGGCGCGCGCTGCATGGCTTGGCGACGTAGGCGCCGCACCCGGCCTCGCGCATCTCGTAGCCCGCCATGCCGAGCAGGTCGCGAAGGATCTGTCGATCGTCCTCGATGTCTTCGACGACGAGTCTCTTCTTGCTCATGACGCGGCGCTCTCCGCGGACGGTGCGTGGATGGGCAGAACGATCCTGAAGGTCGAGCCCCTGCCCTCTTCGGACTCGACGCTGACGCGCCCGCCATGCAGTTCGACGATCCGGCGCGAGATCGAGAGGCCGAGCCCCGTTCCTCCCTTCTTGCGCGTGCTCGAATTGTCGACCTGCTGGAACTCCTCGAAGATTTTCGCCTGATCCGCAGGCGCAATCCCGAATCCGGTATCGATGACCGACATCTCGAACATCTCTCCGACTTTCTCCGCACGCACCTCGACCGAACCGCGATCGGTGAACTTGATGGCATTGCCCACGAGGTTGAGCAGGACCTGGGTGAGCCGGCGCGCATCTCCGACACCGGCCGGAAGCGCGGGCGCAACCGTCGATCCCAGCGCCAGGCCCTTGGCCCGCGCAAGCGACTCCGTGGCTGACAGCACCAAGGCCACGATGTCGGCCACGCTGTAGGGCTCGCTTGCGAGAACGAGCTGCCCTGCCTCGATCTTCGAAAGGTCGAGCACATCGTTGATGAGGTCGAGCAGGTGCCGACCGTTCTTCTGGACGCGCTCCAGCACGCCTGCCGCCTTGTCCGATACGTCGCCGTAGAGCCCGTCGGCCATCATCTCGGTGTAACCGATGATGGCGTTGAGAGGCGTGCGCAGTTCGTGACTCATGTTGGCGAGGAACTGCGACTTGTGCTGGCTTGCGATTTCAAGCTGCCGGCTCTTCTCCTGGATCTCCGTGAACAGGCGCACGTTCTCGATCGCGATCACCGCCTGGGCGGCGAAGGTTTCCAGAAGCTCGATCTGCCGCGCCGTGAACGGACCGGGCTCGGCCTTGCGCAGCATGATCGTTCCCGCGGCGGCCCCCTCGACCACCATCGGTACCGCGAGCGCCGCGCGCCATCCGCGCTCGCGGGACATGGCGAGCGTGCCGGCGAAGTCCTGCGGGTCCAGGACGGCCGCATCGGGAATGTGGAGGGTCGTCCCCTCCAGGACGGCCCGACCGGTGATGTTGCTCCGATCGATCGCCCGGCGGCGGCCGATCTCGGCATGGAGCGCACCGTCGTGCGCAGCGGTGACGATTTCGTCGCCCTCGCGCAGCGCGATCATCGCGTCGGAGGCCCCGCAGAAGCGCAATGCGGCCTCTGCAACGACCTTCAGGACGGGCCGCACGTCGGTCGGCGACTGCGAGATCACGCGCAGCACGTCGGCCGTCGAGGTCTGCTGTTCGAGGGCGTCGCGCAGTTCGGAGAACAGGCGGGCGTTTTCGATGGCGATGACGCCCTGGGCCGCAAAGGTTTCGAGCAGCTCGACCTGCCTCGGTGTGAAGGCACCGGGTTCGGTCTTGCGCAACGCGATACAGCCGATCGCGACGCCCTCCCGCAGCATGGGCGCCACGATGTTCGCGCGCCATTTGTGCCGATGCGCCAGGGCGATCGCTGCCGCGAACTCGAGCGGGTCGAGCGCATCGATATCCGGCGTGTGGATCGTGCGACCATCGACGATGGCGCGGCCCGTGGTGCTGGCGCGGTCCAGGGGACGGCGTTCGCCCACCCATGCCGACAAGGGACCGTCATGGGCGGCGCCGACGAGTTCCTCGCCCTCGCGCAGAACAATGGCGGCATCGGAGGCATCGCAAAATCGGCGCGCGGCCGCCACCACCACGTCGAGCACGGGCCGCACGTCGGTCGGCGACTGCGAAATCGCCCGGAGGATCTCGGCGGTTGCGGTCTGCTGATCGAGCGATTCGCTGAGCTCCCTGGTCCGATCCTCCACGCGTTGCTCCAGGGTCGCGTAGGAGTCCTCCAATGCCTTGGCCGTCCTGTTGAACTGGTTCGCAAGCGCCTCGAGTTCATCGCCGGTCCGGATGTCGAGCCGAAGGTCGAGCTCGCCGCTGCCGATCCGCTGGGCGCCGGCCTGGAGAGCCCGGATCGGCACCACCATGCGCCGCGCCAGCAACGCCCCGGCGCCGCCCGCTATGATCAGGCCGAGTACCAGCAGCGCCAGTGCGCGCAGGCCGGCATTGAACACCGGTAGCTGCGCTTCCACGGTCGGCAGCTCCACGAAAACTATCCAGCCCAGCGCCGGGATCGAGGCGTGAGCCGACAGGACGGACACGCCCGCCAGGTTTCGCGCATCGCCGGGCGCCGCCGCATCGCCCCGGTCGTGCAGTGCCGCCGCGACCTGCGCGAGTCCGCTCATTTCGGTGCCGCGCAGCACCAGCGAGATGTCGGGATGCGCCACCAACCGGCCGAGCCGGTCCACGACATAGGCGTACCCTTCACGGCCCGCCTTGATCTGCGAGACGACGTCCCAGATCAGCTTGAGGTTCACCTCGGCGACGGTGACGCCGCCGCGAGCGCCGTGGCTCACGGCCATGGTGAAATAGGGTTCGCTGCCCTGGCGGAAGTACACCGGACCAAAATAGACCTTGTGCTTCATCGCGCCGACGAAGGCCGCCTCGGTCGATCTGTCGGTGCCGGCGCCGACCACGTCCATTGCGAGGCGCGAGACGCTCAGCTGCTCGCGGCCGTCTCGATCGAGCTGCACCAGCTCGGTGATCGCCGGCACCTGTCGCAACAGCCGTACATAGTCGAAGCGTCGCTGCTCGACCGGCAGCGACGCCCATTGCGCCTGAGCAACCCAGCCGACCTGCCGCTCGATCTCGCGCACGAATGATTCGATGCGCTGCGCCGCGGCATCGGCCTTCTCCCGCTGCACCTCGATCGAGGCTCGGCGATTCTCCTGGTAGACGAAATACAGATCGAGCGCGGCGTTGATGACCAGAACGCCGCCCACCAGCGCGACGAACAGGATCACGTACTTGAGGAACAGGCCGCGTCTCACTCGATGACCTCGTCGACCCGCGCGAGAAAGAGGGGCGGCACGTCGATGCCCAGCGCCCGGGCCGTCCGCTGGTTGACCACCAACTCGAAGCGCGAGGATTGCTGCACGGGCAGGTCGGCGGGGCGGGCGCCCTTCAGGATGCGGTCGACATAGGCCGCAACGGCGCGCATGTTTTCGGTCTGGTTCGCACCATAGGCCATGAGCCCGCCGGCCACCGCAAATTCGCGGCGGAAGGAGACGGCGGCCAGCCGGTTGCGCAGGGCAAGCTCGGCCGTGGTTTCGAACCCCAGGCTTGGTTGCACCATCACACCGTCGACGCCCGCGCGCGCCGCGCTCTCGAAGGCCGCGAGAAGATCGCTCCGGGCGCTGATCGGCACGGGCACCAGCCGGATCCGCTGCGCCTCGGCCGAAAGCTCGACCTCACGCCGCAACTGTACGCTGAAGGGATCGAGGGTGTTCAGCATCAATCCGAAGGAGCGCGTCTCGCGACGGATCTCGGTGAAGAGCTGGAGGCCTTTGGCAGCGACGATGGGGCTGGGACTGAATACACCGGTGAGGTTGCCCGCGGGTCGAGCAACGTTGTTGATGCCGCCGATTTCCGGAGCCGCACCAAAGAAAACGATGGGAATTCTCTGCGTCGCCTTCCGGGCAGCGACGATCGCCTGTGACAGCACGGCGACCACGACGTCGGGCTCGCGCTCCACGAGAGACTGGGCGAGCGCATCGATGGCCCCACTATTGACCCCAGCGTCGCGGTACTCGAACACGACCGTGCGGCCCTCGATGTAGCCGAGATCAGACATGGCATCCCGGAACGGTAGCCAGCTCGGGTCGGCCTCGCCCGATACCAGGAAGCCGACACGGGGAAGCTTTTGGGCATGGGCCGGAACAGACAGGCCGACGGCACTGGCCCCCAAGAGCAGCGCGCGCCGCCTCAATCGACTCTCCCCACTCGATCGCGTCCTCACGCAGGAAGACGATGGCAGTCTAACGCACGGCAACACACCGTCCAGTGCAACGGCAGCTCGCATGTTCGATTGCGGTCACCGTGAACTGACGCTGACCCTCACGTCACAGTCGATGCAATTCAGGCACCCTTCGAGACGCGACGCCGAACGGACTGGCCCTCGATGCCGCGGAAGGCTTGCTGAAGGTCCACGGGTACATGTTGCGGCGGCCGTGTTGCCTGCAGGGTCACGAGGCCGGCGAGATGACCAAGCATCAGCTTCGCCGCCCTGTCGGGCTTCCCGCCCAGGATCGCCTCGGCGATGTCGCCATGGTCGTGCGGGCCTGCGCAGTTGGTGAGCTGCTGAGGCGCGGCCAGGGAGAAGTGCATGGTGGAACGCGTGAGCAGGCCGCGCAGCAGCCGCGTCAGCTCCCCGTTGCCGCACAGCTCGGCCAGCAACACGTGGAACTCGCCCGACAACTCGAACAGACGGCCGCGATCGTCCCGCCGGGTCGCGGTCTTCTCCTCCGCGACATGGGCCTTGAGCCGCTTCGCCGCCGTGGTGCTGTGGCCCTCGCTCAGACGGCGCACGATCGCCGCCTCCAGCATCGAGCGCACGTCGTAGATCTCGCGCATCTCCTCGACGGTCAGCGAGGGCACGAAGGTGCCGCGGTTGGGGATCGCGGTCAGCCAGCCCTCGTGTACCAGACGATGCAGCGCCTTGCGCACCCGCTCGCGGTTGACGCCCAGCACGCGCGCCAGCGCCGGCTCCTGCAGCTTGGTGCCGGGCGCGAGGCGGCCCATGTGCATCGCCCGCCGGATTGCCCCGTAGACCGCCTCGTCGGCGGCGACGTCGCCCTTCCTCGGCTTACGCGGCATCGATCTCCTCCACCGCGGCGACCAGCAGCCTGAGGCCCTGCGCGAAGTCGGCGAGGTCCATCGCCTCGTCGGGATTGTGGCTGCCATGCTCGTTGCGGATGAAGATCATCGCCGTCGGCACGCCCATGATGCCGAACACCGCCGCATCGTGTCCCGCGCCGCTCGCCATCGGCAGCGCCTCGATGCCGAGCTGCTGCGCCAGCCGCTCGAGCCGCGCGCGGTGCCCCCGGTCGATCGGGCCGGGCTTCGCGTTGGTGAAGGCGCCGAGATCGATCGCGACGCCACGCCGCGCGCCGATCTCCGCAGCGATCTCGCGCAGACGCCGGTCGATCGCGAGCAGCACTTCGTTGTCCTCGCTGCGGATATCCATCGAGAACCAGAGTTCGCCCGGGATCTTGGTCATCGTGTGCACCTCGGTGTCGGTGTGGAACTGGCCGACGGTGCAGACCAGGTCCTTGCCGGCCGCCTCGTGCTCCAGCCGCAGCGCCTCGAGGCGCGACACGAATTCGACGCCGGCCATCACCGCGTCGTTGCGCGAGAGCCGAGGCTCGGCGCCGGCATGGCCATAGCGGCCGACGATGTGCGGATCGCGGTAGCGCAGGTTGCCGCGAATCCCCGTCACGATCCCGACCGGCAGCCCGCGCTGGACCAGCACCGGGCCCTGCTCGATATGCAGTTCGAGAAAGCAGGCGATGCGCGCGGGATCGAGCTGGCGCTCGCGCGCGCGGATGGTCTCCGGACAGAAGCCCACCTCCTTCATGTGCTCGGCCAGCGTCCGGCCCGTGTCGGGACGTCTACAGGCATCGAGCGCCTCGGGCTCCAGCAGGCCGAAGGCGGACCGGCTGCCGATATAGGGCGCCGGGAACCACGACAGTTCTTCGGCGCGCACGCCCATCACCGTGATGTCCCGCTTCGGTAGTCGCCCGGCGCGATGCCAGCGCGCCAGCATCGCCATGCCCGCGACCACGCCCGCCGCGCCGTCGTAGTTGCCGCCCTCCGGCACCGAATCGAGATGAGAGCCCGTCATGATGGCGGGCAGCGACCGGTCCTGCCCCGCCAGGGTCACATAGAGGTTGCCGGCGGCGTCGGTGCGCGTCTCCAGCCCCATCGACTGGCCGATGCCTTGCATCAGGTCGTGCGCCATCTGCTCGCCCTCGCCGTAGGACGCGCGGGTGACGCCGAGGCGGGCCCGGGAATGCGAGCGAAGATGTTCGAACCACTACCCTGCCAGGGCGGTTTCAGGATCGAGGTCGCGGTGGAGTTCGGTCATGGGTCTGCCGGCGGTTGGTAAAATTATGTGCACATAACGTCAAGAAATGTGCACATCCTATTGGAGGAAAACATGCAAGGCGTGAGCCAGACGCGCGACCTGGTGGGCTATGGCGGAATGCCGCCGGCCTGGAAGCTGCCCGGCGGGGCCAAGCTTGCCGTCTCGATGGTGGTCAATTTCGAGGAAGGCGCGGAATTCGCCGTCAGCGACGGCGATCCGCAGGCGGAGAAGATCTCCGAGGTGGTGAGCGTGGTGCCGCCCGGACGCTGGGACCAGGGCAACGAGCAGATCTTCGCCTACGGCATGCGCGCCGGCATCTGGCGCATGCTGGCGGCGCTGGAGAAACATCGCGTGCCCGCGACCTTCTACATGTGCGGCCGCGCGGTCGAGCGCCTGCCCGGGCTGGCCCGGCGGATCGTCGAGGCCGGACACGAGGCAGCCTGCCATGGCTGGCTGTGGCGCGCGCATGCCGAATACGCCGACAGAGAGCGCGAACTGAACGATCTCCGGCGCTGCATCGAGGTGATGAAAAGCGCGACAGGGCAAAGCCCTACGGGTTTCTTCTGCCGCGGCAGCGAAAGCCCCGAGACGCGGTCGATCCTGCGCGAACTGGGCTTCGGCTACGCCAGCAACGGCTTCGACGACGACCTGCCCTATTGGGACCGGACGGACGCAACGCATCCGCTCCTGGTGTTGCCCTACGCACTCGACAGCAACGACATGAAGTTCTTCCATCCCAACGGCTTCGTGCGCGCCGACGAGATGGTCGACTATGTGCGCGACGCCATCGACATGCTGCTCGAAGAGGGTGAAGCCGGCCATCCCAAGCTTCTGAACATCGGCTGGCACCTGCGCATCGCCGGCCGTCCCGGCCGCTTCGCCGCCTTCAAGCGCGTGCTCGCCCTGCTCCAATCATACGGCGACAGTGTGTGGATCGCGCGGCGCGACGCCATCGCGCAATCGTGGCGCGAACAGTTCCCAGCCTGAGAGGCCGGCCTGAAAAGAGTTGAGTGATTTCAGTCAGTTGTGATTCGGTCGTGGTTGCGAAGCTACGACGGAGGGTCACATGGTCTGGACTGAAACCACTCGCCTGAAGTATCGGCGTGACGGCCT
>JAGNNA010000085.1 GCA_017990895.1 Reyranella sp. | reverse complement strand
GCTTCACAGCCATCACGGCAAGAAGGCGGCCTGAAGCCTCAGTCGAGCGAGCGCTGCTGCGGCCGACGCAGCATCGGCACCAGGGTCGGCGAGCTGCCGAACTGGATTTGCCCCAGAATCTCGAATCCATGCCGCTGGTAGAGCGGCACGTTGCGTGGATTCGAGGATTCGAGATAGGCGAGCGCGCCGTCGCGATCGCAGATCTTCAGCGCATGATCGAGAAGCGCGCCGCCCAGGCCCTTGCCTTGATGTTTCGGGTCGATGCCGATCAATGGCAGGTACCAATGCGGTTCGCGTGGGTGATGGCTTTCCATCTGCCGCATCACCTGCATTCCGTCACTCATGGACTGAGGCGACGCCGTGGTGCGCATCAACTCGCCAAGCGCTGCGCCATCCGGTTCGACACCCGGCGGGAGCCACAAGGCCGTCCCGGCATGGTCGCCGATGACGTGGGCGCCGCCCTTGGCAAAGCCCGCACCGCCGAATGCCTTGGCGAAACGCGGAAAGGCATTGAGATAGGCCTGTGGATCCGGCCAGGTCCAGCGCGTTGCCGGATCGGTGCCAAAGGCCAGGGTCAGTGTGGCGATGACCGCCGCCTCTTCCGCCGGCACGGCGTTCCGAACGGTCTTCATCGTCATCCTCGCCTCACACGATCACTCCGGTCCCTTCAACATCGGGACCGGGAGCGATCATGGCAACCCGATGCGGTCACTTCCCGCAATAGGCCTCGATCCGGTAGCCGTCGGGATCAATGACGAAGGCCGCATAGTAGGTCGGGCTGTAGTCCGACCGAAGGCCGGGCTTGCCGTTGTCCTTGCCGCCGCTTCGGAGGGCCGCAGCATGGAAAGCGTCGACCGACTTGCGGTCCTTCGCGACGAAACAGAAGTGCAGACCGGATTCCATGTCGGGCTTCACGGGCTTCGCCGCCTTGCCGATCCACAGACCGACTTCCTTTTCGCCATAGCCCAGCGAGGTTTCGCCGTCGCTCAGTCGCGCATAGCCGAGCGGCTCCAGCGCTGCGTCGTAGAACTTCCGGGTACGAGCGATGTCGGCGACGCCGATGGATACATGGTCGAACATGGCAATTTCCTCCTTCATAACTATATAACTGGTTACATGGTTATTCCGAGAGGCATTTCTTGTCAACCCGACACCCGGTTAGTAAGTCCGGTCGATGACTCGTCCCGACCTCTGTCTCGAATTCGCCAACACGCGCTACTGGCGTGGACAGAAGACGCCCACGGAGACGCTGAACACGCCGGCGGATCTGGCGGCCTGGACCAAGGTGCCCAGGCCTCCGTCGCAGAAGGAATTCGAGCGGGCGCTGGAATTGCGTGAAACCCTTCATCGGCTGTTCGATGCCGTGGCGCAGGGAAAGCCCCCGCCCGGTCCCGATTTCGACGGTCTGAATGCAGCGCTCGCCGAGGCGCCGGCCCGTCGCACGCTGAAGCGCGGCAAGGAGACCTTCGACTGGGAACTCGACCCCAGGTCGAGCACGGCGCTTGCCCTGCTCGCGCCCGTTCTGTGGTCGGCGGGAGACCTGCTGGCGAGTACAAGCCTGGGCAAGGTCCGGCGCTGCGCCAACCCGGAGTGCCTGTATCTGTTCCTCGACGAAAGCCGGGCAGGAAAGCGCCGATGGTGCACCATGTCGTCCTGCGGCAATCGCGCCAAGGCACGGCGCCACTATCACAAGAGCAGGCAGGGTTAGAGACCAGGGAACATCCCCTCGCCGATTTCGTTATGTCGTCTCCCCGACGCTCGTGATCGCGCGTCCTTCGTTCTGGCGGCAGAGTTCGTGACACCTGATGAGATCGAGCGTCTGAAGCGCCGGATCGAGCTACTCGAAGAAGAGAATGCGCGCCTTCGGATACCGGGTAGCGGCGACCGGCGCCTGCAAGCAGCCGAGGAGGCCCTTGCCGAGAGCGAGGAGCGATACCGAACCCTCTTCGAATCGATCGACGAAGGATTCTGCATCATCGAATACTTCGACGGGCCGCACGGGCCGTTGAGCGACTACGTCCATATCGAGGCCAATCCCGCCTACGCGTTGCACGCCGGCATTCCCAACGTGGTGGGGCAGAAGCTGCGGGAAATGGTCGGAGAAGAGGCCGATGCCTGGGTGGCGCGCTATGGCGCCGTCCTGCGCACCGGAAAGCCGATCCGCTTCGAGCAGGAGCTGGTTGCAACGGGCCGCCATCTCGAACTCGCCGCTTTCCGAATCGAGCCGGCCAGCCGCCGCCAGGTCGCCGTGCTCTTCCAGGACGTCACGTCGCGCAAGCGCGCCGAAGAGGCACTTCAGCGGCTCAACGAGACGCTGGAAAGGCGCGTCACCGATGCCCTCGCGGAGCGCATGAAGGAGCAGCAGCGGTTGCGCATCACCGAGGAAGCCCTGCGCCAGTCGCAGAAGATGGAGGCCGTCGGCCAGCTCACCGGCGGCATCGCCCACGACTTCAACAACCTGCTGACGGGAATCATGGGGTCGCTGGAACTCCTGCACACGCGAATGAATCAGGGCCGGCTGCGGGATGCCGATCGCTACATCCTCGCCGCACAGGCCGCGTCGCGCCGTGCGGCCTCGCTGATCCACCGCCTCCTCGCCTTCTCGCGCCGCCAGACGCTCGATCCCAAACCCACCGACGTCAATCGGCTGGTCGTCGGAATGGAAGAACTGATCCGGCGGACGGTGGGCCCGCAGATCTCGCTCGACGTCGTCACCGCGGGCGGTCTCTGGTCGACGCTGATTGATGCCCCTCAGCTCGAGAACGCCCTCCTGAACCTCTGCATCAATGCGCGTGATGCCATGCCGGACGGTGGCCGGATCACCATCGAGACGGCCAACAAGTGGCTCGACGAGCGTGCCGCCAGCGAGCGCGACCTCCCGCCCGGCCAGTACCTCTCGGTGTGCGTCACCGACACCGGCGCCGGAATGACTCCGGATGTGATCGCGCAGGCGTTCGACCCCTTCTTCACGACGAAGCCGATGGGACAGGGCACCGGGCTCGGCCTGTCGATGGTCTACGGGTTCGTGCGCCAGTCCGGCGGACAGGTCCGCATCTATTCCGAAGTCGGACACGGCACGACCATGTGCCTCTATCTGCCCCGCCATTTTGCCAGCGAGGATGACCGGCTCGCGGCTGCACCGCCGCCGGAGGAAACGCCCAGCGCCGCCGGGGAAACCGTACTGGTCGTGGACGACGAGCCCACCATTCGCATGCTCCTGGCCGACGTACTGAACGGTCAGGGCTACACCGCCATCGAGGCCGAGGAAGGAGCGATGGCGTTGCGTATCCTGCAGTCGGACGCGCGCGTCGACCTGCTCATCACCGATGTCGGCCTGCCCGGCGGAATGAACGGCCGTCAGCTGGCCGATGCCGCCCGCGTGACGCGACCCGACCTCAAGGTCCTGTTCATCACCGGTTATGCGGAAAATGCGATCATCGGCAACGCCCAGCTCGCGCCCGGTATGCAGCTGCTGACCAAGCCCTTCGTCATGGAAGAACTGGCGGGTCGCATTCGATCCATGATCGACAACGGACACTAGCTGCGGACATGAAAAGGGCCCCACGAAGGGGCCCTCATTAGTGCGGCGTGCGAATGCGCCTTAGCGCAGGATCGACTGAAGCTTCATGGCGACGCCCATGTCGCCTTCGATCTTCAGCTTGCCGGTCATGAACGCGGTCATTCCGTCGAGCTTGCCGCCGATCAGGTCGGCGAAGTCGCTGAAGTCCATCTTGATGGTGCAGTCGGCGGCGGTGTCGTCGTTGGTGACGGCCGGCGGGGTCTGGTTGCCGTCGATATGCACGACGCCCTGATCCGTGGCGAACTTGACGCTGTTTCCGAAGGCCGTCTTCTTCGAAGCGCCTTCCTTCATTTTCTCGGTGATTTCCTGCAAGGTCATAAGCGAACTTCTCCCGTCGGCGATGCCCTGCGGGATACTTGACCTTTACGTAAACGTCAACTACAGGCCGGTAAACGGTCGTTCAGTCGGAGGAAACATGACCTATCGCTCGGTCTTCAAACCGGGATTGTTTGAGGGCCGGACGGTCGTCGTGACCGGCGGCGGCAGCGGCATCGGCCGGTGTACGGCGCACGAGATCGCGGCGCTGGGCGCCCATGTCGCGATCACCGGCCGCAAACAGGAAAAGCTCGACAAGGTGAGAGCCGAGATCGAAGCGGCCGGCGGCACCTGCGAGACGCACGTCTTCGACATCCGCGAGGAAGCCCAGGTCAAGGAAGCGGTCGCTGCGATCGTGGCGAAGAACGGCTGCATCCACGGCCTGTTCAACAATGCCGGCGGCCAGTTTCCCTCTCCCGCCGCCAATCTCAGCGCCAAGGGCTTCGACGTCGTCGTGCGCAACAACCTGACGGGCGGCTTCATTGTCAGCCGCGAGGTGTTCACCCAGTCGATGCAGCATCACGGCGGCTCGATCGTCAACATGACGGCGGATTACCGCAATGGCTTTCCCAACATGGTTCACACTGGCGCCGCGCGCGCCGGCATGGCGAACCTCACCATGACGCTCGCCTTCGAATGGGCGGCGGCCGGCGTGCGCGTGAACTCGGTGGCGCCCGGCTGGATCGCCTCCTCGGGCATGGACACCTACACCGGCGACTTCAAGGAGCAGATTCCCAAGCTCAAGGGCCATTGCCCGCTCGGCCGTCTCGGCACCGAGAGCGAAGTCTCCGCCGCCGTCTGCTTCCTGCTGAGCGACGCCTCCGCCTACATCACCGGCACGGAGCTTCGCATTGACGGCGGCGTGCCGCTCGCCAACCGCTCGGTCGAGCTGCCGGCCACCAACCAGTCCAAGCCGTTCGACGGCTTCCATCTGGCCACGACGCCCAAGGTCCTGGGCGGCTGAGGACGACATGCCGATTCTCGAAAGCCAGATCGATCGCAACGGCGACAAGTTCAAGCAGAACCGCGAACGCATGCTCGCCGCCATCGCCGAGTTCCGCGAAGCCGAAGCCAGCGTCCAGTCGGCCTCCGAGAAGTCGCGGGAGCGCTTCGCCAAGCGCAAGCAATTGATGCCGCGCGAACGCATCGCGCTTCTGCTGGATCGCGGCGCGCCCTTCCTCGAGCTGATGCCGCTGGCCGGCTACCGCATGCACGACGACAAGGACGGATCGAGCGCCGGCGGCGGATCGGTCGCCGGCATCGGCTATGTCGAGGGCGTGCGCTGCGTCGTCACGGCCTCCAACTCCGCCATCAAGGGCGGCACGGTGGCGCCCTCCGGCCAGCGCAAGGGCCAGCGCGTCCAGCAGATCGTCATGGAGAACAAGCTGCCGGTCGTGAACCTAGTCGAATCCGGCGGCGCCAACCTCCTCTACCAGGCCGAGATCTTCGTGCCCGGCGGCCGCGGCTTCGCCAACCAGGCGCGCATGTCCGCGCGCGGCATCCCGCAGGTCACCGTGGTGCACGGCTCCTCGACGGCGGGTGGCGCCTATCTCCCGGGCCTCAGCGACTATGTCATCATGGTGCGCAACCAGGCCAAGGTGTTCCTGGCCGGGCCGCCGCTCCTCAAGGCCGCCACCGGCGAGATCGCCACCGATGAGGATCTGGGCGGCGCGGAAATGCACGCGACCGTCTCCGGTGTCGCCGAATGGATGGCCGAGAATGACGCCGACGGCATCCGCATGGCGCGCGACGTGATCGCCAAGTGGCACTGGAACGACCGGTTGCCGCCGCGCGCCGAACGCCCCTTCAAGGAGCCGCTCTACGACGTCGAGGAACTGTGCGGCGTCGTCCCGCCCTCGCACAAGGATCCCTACGACGTGCGCGAGGTGATCGCCCGCCTCGTCGACGGCTCAGACTTCATGGAGTTCAAGGCGCTGTTCGACCAGCAGACGATCTGCGGCTGGGCCGCCATCGAGGGCGAGCCGGTGGCGCTGATCGGCAACAACGGGCCGATCACCGCCAAGGGCGCCGTCAAGGCCGCGCAGTTCATCCAGCTCTGCTGCCAGCAGGGCACGCCCATCGTCTATCTGCAGAACACGACCGGCTACATGGTCGGCACGGAGAGCGAGCGCGGCGGCATCGTCAAGCACGGCTCCAAGATGATCCAGGCGGTGGCCAACGCGACGGTGCCGCAGATCACCATCGTGATCGGCGGCAGCTTCGGCGCCGGCAACTACGGCATGTGCGGCCGCGCCTTCGACCCGCGTTTCATCTTCGCTTGGCCCAACAGCCGCACCGCGGTGATGGGTGGCGAGCAGGCGGCCGGCGTCATGAAGACCGTGACCGAGCAGAAGTTCCTGCGCGAGGGCAAGGAGCCGCCGCATGAACAGATCGACAAGATGTTCAAGGGCATCGTCGACCAGTTCGAGCGCGAATCGACGGCGCTCTACGGCACCGCGCACCTGTGGGACGACGGCATCATCGACCCGCGGGACACGCGACGGGTCCTGGCCTTCACCCTGTCGATCGCCCGCGAATCGATCGTGCGGCCGCTAAATCCGATCACCTTCGGCGTTGCGAGGATGTAGCCATGAAGTTCACCCCCGAGCATGAGGCGCTGCGCCAGACCTGGAAGACGCTGATCGATCGCGAGATCAATCCGTACGTCGACCAGTGGGAAAAGGACGGGCAGTTCCCGGCCCATGAGCTGTTCAAGAAGATGGGCGATGCGGGGCTACTGGGAGTCGACAAGCCGGTCGAGTACGGCGGCTCGGGCCTCGACTTCTCCTACGCGATGGTCTGCGCCGAATCGCTGGGATGGGTGAACGGGGGCTCGATCCCCATGGCGACGGGCGTGCAGATCTCGATGGCGACGCCCGCCCTCGCCCGCTACGGCAGCGACGAGCTGCGCCGCGAATTCCTCACGCCCTCGATCACCGGCGACTATGTGGCCTGCCTCGGCGTCTCCGAGACCGGCGCGGGTTCCGACGTCGCCTCGATCAAGACGACGGCCCGCAGGGTCGGCGGTGACTGGGTGATCAATGGCGGCAAGATGTGGACGACCAACGGCGCCCAGGCCGACTGGATGTGCCTGCTCGCCAGCACGGACGACGGGCCCGCGCACAAGAACAAGTCGCTGATCGTGGTGCCGATGAAGAGCAAGGGCATCGAGATCGTGAAGAAGCTCGACAAGCTCGGCATGCGCGCCTCGGATACCGTGCAGACCTTCTTCGACGAGGTGAAGGTGCCGGTGCGCTACACGATCGGCCAGCCCGGCATGGGCTTCACCTACCAGATGCAGCAGTTCCAGGAGGAGCGGCTATGGGCCGGCGCGGGCTCGCTCAACACCTGCGAGCGGATCATCAACGCGACCATCGAGTACACGCGCGAGCGCAAGGTCTTCGGCAAGCCGCTGCTCGACAACCAAGTGATCCATTTCCGCCTGGCCGAGCTCAAGAGCGAAGTCGAGGCGCTGCGCTCCATCGTCTATCGCGCCTGCGAGGATTATCTCGCCGGCAAGGACGTCACGATGCTCGCCTCGATGGGCAAGCTGAAGGCCGGCCGCCTGCGCCGCGAAGTCTCCGACGCCTGCCTGCAGTACTGGGGCGGCGCCGGCTATCTCTGGGACAATCCCGTGGCACGCGGCTATCGCGACGGCCGCCTCGGCTCGATCGGCGGCGGCGCCGACGAGGTCATGCTGCAGATCATCTCCAAGCTGATGGGCACACTCCCGCGACTGGGGAATCGATGAGTATCTGGAAATCATGTTCCTCTTCCCCGCTAGGGGGAGAGGCTAGGTGAGGGAGTGAGTCGGTGCGTAGCCCCCCCCACCCAACCCCTCCCCCTAGCGGGGGAGAGGAGAATGAATAGGAGTTGATTCATGCAGTTCACACAGGAGCATGACGAGATCCGCCGCACCCTGCGGGCGATCATCGAGCGGGACATCAATCCGCATGTCGACCAGTGGGAAGAGGACGGCATCTTCCCCGCCCACGAGGTCTTCAAGAAGTTAGGGACCGCCGGCCTGCTCGGCATCAACAAGCCCACCGAGTTCGGCGGCATGGGCCTCGACTATTCCTACGCCATGGTAATGGCCGAGGAGCTGGGCCACATCCATTGTGGCTCGGTGCCGATGGCGATCGGCGTGCAGACCGACATGGCGACGCCCGCGCTGGCGCGTCACGGCAGCGACGAGTTGCGCCGCGAATTCCTCGCGCCGTCGATCGCCGGCGACTACGTGGCCTGCCTCGGCGTCTCCGAGGTCGGCGCCGGCTCTGACGTGGCGTCGATCAAGACCACGGCCCGCAAGGTCGGCAGCGACTGGGTGATCAACGGCGGCAAGATGTGGACGACCAACGGCACCCAGGCCGACTGGATGTGCCTGCTGGCCAGCACGGGCGAAGGGCCGATGCACAAGAACAAGTCGCTGATCTGCCTGCCGATGAAGACCAAGGGCGTGCAGATCGTGAAGCAACTCGACAAGCTCGGCATGCGCTCCTCCGATACAGCGCAGATCTTCCTCGACGAGGTGAAGGTGCCGGTTCGGAACCTGATCGGCCAGGAAGGCATGGGCTTCGTCTACCAGATGCAGCAGTTCCAGGAAGAGCGGCTGTGGGGTGCGATCAGCGCCGTGGTCGGCATGGAACGGCTGATCGACCAGACGATCGAGTACACGCGCGAGCGCAAGGTGTTCGGACGGCCGCTGCTCGACAACCAGGTGATCCATTTCAAGCTGGCCGAGCTGCGCACCGAGATCGAGCTGGTACGCTCGCTCTGCTACCGCGCCTGCGAGGAGTATCTCGACGGGGCCGACGTCACGATGCTGGCCTCGATGGCCAAGCTGAAGGCCGGCCGCATGGTGCGCCTGGTGACCGACGGCTGCCTGCAATACTGGGGCGGCGCCGGCTATCTCTGGGAATCGCCCACCGCCCGCGCCTTCCGCGACTCGCGCCTCGCCTCGATCGGCGGCGGCGCCGACGAGGTGATGCTTCAAATCATCTCCAAGCACATGGGCACGTTGCCCCGTCTCGAAAACCGCTGAGCGCCGGAGTTTACATGGCCGAGTTTGCCGACAAATACGAAGCCCTGATCCTGCGTCGCGAGCGGTCGCGTCTCTACGTGACCTTGAACCGGCCGGAGGTGAAGAACGCGCTCAACCCGACGCTGATCGGCGAGCTGAAGTCGGTGTTCGAAATCCTGAAGGACCGCCGCGACATCAAGGTCGTGATCCTGCGCGGCGCGGGCGGCACCTTCTGCGCCGGCGCCGACCTGAAGAACATGGAGCAGAGCTTCACCGACAAGCCGAAGCCCGGCGAGAAGGATCCGATCGCGGTCTGGAACCGTCAGTTCGGTGCCTTCCTCGAAACGCTGAACAATACGCCCCAAGTCGTCGTCGCGGCGGTCGAGGGTTACGCCATCGCGGGCGGCTTCGGCATCCTGTGCGTGTCCGACGTGGCGATCTGCACCGAGGGCGCGGGGTTCGCCATGAGCGAGACGGCCATCGGCATCGTGCCCGCCCAGATCGCACCCTTCGTCGCCCAGCGCATCGGGGTGCCGCAGACGCGGCACCTCGCCCTCACCGCGGCGCGCTTCAAGGGACCGGAGGCGCTGCGGCTCGGCATCGCGCACTATCTCGTGGCCGACTCCGCCGCCCTCGACGCCAAGCTCGAAGAGGTGCTGAAGCAGATCGACAAGTGCGCGCCGATCGCCAATGCGCTCACCAAGCAGGTGGTGATGAAGGTAGGCACCGAACCTCTTTCCGCCGTACTCAACTTTGCCGCCGACAAGTTCGCGGAAGCGCGCCGCGGGCCCGAAGCCGCCGAAGGACTGCGCGCCTTCGCCGAGAAGCGCCCGCCGCGCTGGGCCGTCGAGTAATGAACTTCTCCAAGGTCCTGGTCGCCAACCGCGGCGAGATCGCCTGGAGGTTGATGCGCACCGCCAAAGCGATGGGCTATCGGACCGTCGCGGTCTATTCCGACGCCGACAAGGACGCCCCGCACGTCGCCTTTGCCGACGAGGCGGTCCGCATCGGGCCACCGCCGGTGGGCGAGAGCTATCTCAGCATCGACCGCATCCTCGAAGCCGCCCGCAAGAGCGGCGCCGACGCGATCCACCCGGGCTACGGCTTCCTGTCGGAGAACGAGGCGTTCGCAGCGGCCTGCGAGGCCGCGAATATCACCTTCATCGGCCCGCCGCCTGCCGCCATCGGAGCCATGGGCAACAAGGCCGCCGCCAAGTGGCGGATGATCGAGGCTGGCGTACCCTGCGTGCCGGGCTATCAGGGCGCCGACCAGAGCAACGCCAACCTCGAAGCCGAAGCCCGCAAGATCGGCCTTCCGGTCATGGTCAAGGCCGCGGCCGGCGGCGGTGGGCGCGGCATGCGTCTCGTGGAACGCGACGGCGACCTGCTGGAGGCGATCCGCACCGCGCGCACCGAGGCCGAGAGCGCCTTCGGCTCGGGCGAGCTGATCCTCGAAAAGGCCGTGGTCGATGCGCGCCATGTCGAGATCCAGGTCTTCGCGGACGCGCACGGCAATGTCATCCATCTGGGCGAGCGCGACTGCTCGGTGCAGCGCCGCCATCAGAAGGTGATCGAGGAATCCCCCTCCCCCGCTGTCGACGCTGGCTTGCGCGACCGCATGGGTGCCGCCGCTGTCGCCGCCGCCCGCGCGATCGGCTATTGCGGCGCCGGCACGGTAGAATTCCTGCTGGGCGCCGACGGCGCCTTCTACTTCCTGGAGATGAACACCCGCCTGCAGGTCGAGCATCCGGTGACCGAGGCCATCACCGGCCTCGACCTGGTCGAATGGCAGCTCCGCGTCGCGCGCGGCGAGACGCTGCCGCTTCGCCAGGAACAGGTAACCTTCGCCGGCCATGCCATCGAGGTGCGCCTGTACGCCGAGGATGCCTACGCAGGCTTCTTGCCACAGACCGGCCGCATCGACGTGTGGCGGCCGGCGACGGGTCCCGGCGTCCGCATCGACCATGGCATGAAGGACGGGCTGGCGATCTCGCCCTACTACGATCCAATGATCGCCAAGGTGATCGCCCATGGCGCGACGCGCGAGGAAGCGCGCGTACGCCTGGTCCGGGCGCTCGCCGAAACGGTCGTCCTCGGCCCTACCAGCAACCGGCATTTCCTGATCCGCCTGCTGGAGCATCCCGACTTCGCCGCCGGCGAGGCCACGACCTCGTTCCTCGTGAAGCACGAGTTTCCTACCCCGGAGATCGGCGAGGCGCATTGGACAGCGGCCGCCAATCTGCTCTGGCAGGCCTCCGCCCGGAAATACCCGCCGTCCATGCGCGGCTGGCGCAACTCCAATCCCGAGCCGACGCCGATCCGGCTGGCCGCGGGCGGCACCGAGCGCCTGATGCAGGTCGGCGAGGCCGATCCGGTCGATTTGCCGTTCCATATCGACGGCAACGACATCGTTGTCGATCTCGACGCGCTCACCGTGCGCTTCACCGACAAGACCTATGCCCCGCCCGAGACCGCAGCGGCCGGCAGCGACGGCAAGCTTCGCGCTCCGATGGACGGCCGCATCGTGTCGATCAAGGTGGCGGCCGGCGACCGGGTAAGCCGCGGCCAGACTCTGATCGTGCTGGAGGCCATGAAGATCCAGCACCAGCTCAAGGCAACGCTCGACGCAAAAATCGAGGCGATCGCGGTTCAGGAGGGCCAGCAGGTCTCCAACCGGACCCTACTGGCAACGATGGAGCCGGACGCCGCTTGACGCTAGGCTCTCTCCCAAGAAGAGAAGTTCAGGGAGGAATTGCCATGTTGCGTAGAGTGGTACTCGCCTTGCTAGCAATGGCCGCAGCCGGCCCCGCCTTCGGCCAGGCCTATCCCAACAAGCCCATCAACCTCATCGTGCCCTTCGCCGCCGGCGGCCCGACCGACGTGATGGCGCGCATCGTCGGCGAGCGCATGGGCAAGGAGTTCGGCCAGCAGTTCGTCATCGACAACGTCACCGGTGCGGCCGGCTCGATCGCCATGGGCAAGCTCGCCCGTTCCGCGCCCGACGGCTACACGATCGGCATCGGCCATCTCGGTACCAACGTCGTGAACGGCGCCATCTACAAGAACCTGAATTACGATCTGATCAACGACCTCGAGCCGATCGCGCTCCTGCCCTCCAACCCGCTGCTGGTCGTCACCTCCCACCAGGTGCCAGCCAAAGACCTCAAGGAACTGGTCGCCTACCTCAAGGCCAATGCCAACAAGATCTCGGGCGGCACGGCCGGCCTGGGCTCGGGCTCGCATATCGGCGCGCTGGCCTTCTTCACAGTCACCGGCACCAACTACCAGCTCGTGCCCTATCGCGGCACCGGTCCCGCCGTGCAGGACCTGATCGCCAACCAGATCCAGGTCATGATCGACCAGTCGTCGAATTCCCTGCCGCACATCCGCGCCGGCAAGCTCAAGGTCTATGCGGTCACCGCCAAGCAGCGCACCGCCGCCGCGCCGGATATCCCGACCACGGCCGAAGCCGGCTTCCCCGGCATCGAGGTCGCGATCTGGCACGGCCTGTGGGCACCCAAGGGGACGCCGAAGGAGATCATCGACAAGCTCAACGCCGCCGCCATCAAGGCCCTGCAGGACCCGGAGATCCGCAGCAAGCTCGAGAATCTCGGTCAGGACATCCCGACACCCGAGCAGATGAAGGCCGACGTGTTCGGCGCCTACCAGAAGGCGGAGTTCGCCAAATGGAAGCCGATCATCGACAAGGCCGGCGTTAAGGTCGAATAAAGCTTGCCCTCTCCCCCCGCTTCGCGGCGGAGAGGACGCAAGAAGCGACGAGTGGACTACTCGCGATAAGCCGGCGGCATCGGGCACGGCGGCAGGAGCTTCTCCAGCACCTTCGCGACGCCCAGCAGCTTCGCTTCACCCCAGCGCTTGCCGGTGAGCTGAAGGCCGATCGGCAGTCCGTCCTTCGAGAAGGCGCAGGGTAGCACGATCGATGGCTGGCCCGTCAGGTTGGCCAGGAAGTTGTAGGCGGTGCCGGCAAAGAAATACGGATGCTCGACACCATCGATCTTGAGCGGTTGTCTCTGCGACTGGCGGACGAAGGCCGCATCTGGCATCACCGGCATCAGCCACGCATCGTACTCGCCGAGGAAGGTCTCGCACTGGTGCGCGATACGGTCACGCCGGTCGAGAACAGCGAAGAATTGCGCCATGTCGAGACGCGCCGCACGGGCAACCGATCGCGCCGTCGGATCGGACGAATCGACCTTGCCGAATTGCCGTTCGCGTGCGGCGAGCGGTTGGGCATTCACGATCATGTACTGGAACAGGTCCGACCAGTCGTCCCAGCCCTGCTGCCAGTCGAGATGCTCGGGCTGCACATGCTTCACCCGCGCGCCCGCCTTCGACAACAACTTCGCCGTCGCTTCCACGACCGACGCCGTATCGGCCGAGACGGGCACCAGCGGATTGCTGGTCAGGACGGCAATACGCAGCCCCTTGGCCGCGAGCTTGGGCGTCGGCCCCAGCGGCACGGGCGCCGCCTCGACCTCGTGGCCGTCCGGCACTGCGATGATGCGAAGCGCCAGTTCGAGATCGTCGACGGAGCGCGCCAGCGGCCCGAACGTACCCATGTAGCGGGTGCTGCGTGTCGCCCCCGGCAGGTCCGGCACGTGGCCGCGGCTCGGCACGCGCCACTCGGTCGGCTTCAGGGAGAAGATGCCATTGTAGTGCGCGGGATTGCGCACCGAGCTGCCGATGTCGCTGCCCAACTCCAGCGGCGACAGGCGGGCCGCCACGGCAACCCCGCCTCCACCCGTGGAGCCGCCCGGCGTCCGGGTTTCGTCCCAGGGATTGAGCGTCGCACCAAAGATCGGGCTGTTCGTCTGAAAATCTGCACAGAGTTCAGGCACATTGGTCTTGCCCAGGATCACGGCGCCTGCCGCCCGCAGCCGCGCGACGATGCTCGCATCCTCGCGCGCTACATTGTGGGTCAATGGCGGATGACTCGAGGTCGTCTTCAAGCCGGCGACGTCGAATGCCTCCTTGATGGTGATCGGCACGCCATGAAGCGGCGGCAGGTCCTTCTTCCGGCCTCGTGCACGATCGGCGGCGCGCGCAGCCTTCATCGCACCCGCCTCGTCGACCAGCACCACAGCGTTGAGCGGCCCGTTCACGCGTGCGATCCGATCGAGATGCGCCCTCGTCAGCTCCACTGAACTCAACCGCCCGTTTCGTATGGCGCGTGCAAGGCGCGTCGCGGTTTCGAAGCACGGATTCATGCATGCCTCCCTTGAGTGTGGCGACACTAGCCGCCGCTACCCTCGCCCGGCTATAGAGCCCGAAGGTTTCTTGGGGACGCCATGAGCTTGGCTAGCAAAACCCTGTTCGTGACCGGCGGCAGCCGGGGCATCGGACTGGCCATCGCGCTGCGCGCCGCACGCGACGGTGCCAACATCGCCATCGCCGCGAAGACGGTGAAGCCCGACCCGCGCCTGCCCGGTACGATCTTCACGGCGGCGGAGGAGATCGAGAAGGCCGACGGCAAGGCGCTGCCGCTCGCCTGCGACATCCGCGACGAGCAGAGCGTGGAAAAGGCCGTGGCCGAGACCGTCGCGAAGTTCGGCGGCATCGACATCCTGGTGAACAATGCCAGCGCCATCAGCCTGACCGGCACGCTCGCCACACCGATGAAGCGCTACGACCTGATGCACCAGATCAATGCGCGCGGCACCTTCATGGTGTCGCAGAAGTGCATCCCGCACCTGCTGAAGGCCGCGAACCCGCACGTGCTGAACCTGTGGCCGCGCACGGCCATCGCCACGGCGGCGATCCAGAACATCCTGGGCGGCGACGAAGGCATGAAGCAGTGCTGCAAGCCTGAGATCATGGCCGATGCCGCGTACGCGATCTTCAATCGCCCGGCGCGAGACTGCACCGGCAACTTCTTCATCGACGACGAGGTGCTGGCAGCGGAGGGCGTCACCGATTTCGAGAAGTACGCCGTCTCGCCCGGCACGCCGCTGATGCCCGACTTCTTCGTGCCCGCCCCCGGCGCCCGCACCGTCGTCGGAAAGGCCTGAGGCGTGGCGACGTTCCTGCTCGTCCATGGGGCCTGCACCGGCGGCTGGTGCTGGGAGAAGGTCGTGCCGTTGCTGGAAGCCGCCGGTCACAAGGCCTGCGCGCCCGACCTTCCGGGCCTGGGCGACGACCAGACGCCGCCGGCCAACGTCACCCTCGCCGACAATGTCGACAAGCTGGCGCGGATCCTCGACAAGATGGAGGAGCAGGTCATCCTGGTCGGCCACTCGCTCGGCGGCGTCACGATCAGCCAGCTTGCAGAGGCGAGGCGGCGCAAGATCAAGGCGCTAGTCTATGTCTGCGCCCTGCTTCCGACCTCGGGCAAGAGCGGCAGGGACATGACCTCGCTCGAACCGGACACCCTGTTCCGGCTTTCGCGCCAGGTCAGCCCCGACGGCAAGACCTACACCTTCGCGCGCGACAAGCTGCCGAGCCTGTTCTACGCGGACGTCTCGCCGGAGGACCGTTACAAGGCCATGCAGCGGCTGCGGCCGCAGCCGCTCGCCATCTCGACGACTCCGCTGACGCTCACGGAGGAGCGCTTCGGCTCGGTGCCGCGCTGGTACATCGAGTGCATCCACGACAACGCCATCCGCATCGCCCTGCAGCGCACGATGGCGAAGGAGACGCCCTGCAAGGTACTGCGGCTGGAATGCGGCCACTCGCCGTTCTTCAGCAACCCCGAGGAGCTGGTCGAGTATCTGGAGATGATTGCGGCGGCGCGTTCAGACGCGCCGGCGGGCGGCAGCGCCTTCTGAGGCGCGGGAGCCCGCTCGGTTCCAATTGCGCACCTAGAGCGGGATGAGATAGGAAGGAATCGAAAGGGGATTCCCAACGGTCGGTTGATCTGATTCAACCTACCGGCTGGGCAGGAGGCCAGCTTGGATGGCAGCACCCTATTCGATGGACCTTCGACAA